>BNUJ01000005.1 GCA_025997275.1 Deferribacterales bacterium | reverse complement strand
GTGCCGCTCCTAATATCAGCGTTTATGAATAAATATAACACGGAATCCAGTGCCAACAAAAAGCTGTCAGATGAGGCGATGAGAATGTTGCTAGAATGTTCATGGCCGGGCAATATATATGAGTTAGAAAGTGCTGTTCAATATGCTTTTCAGCGTTCACGCACTGCTCTGATAATGCCACAGAGCCTGCCGTTGTGGGTGTCTGTGCCTAGCTATCAATCTAAAAGCGGGGAAAACCTGAGCGAAGAGCTTTTCCGCATAGCCAGTGAGTTTATGAGCGTTGCAGAACAGGTGAAAACGTTTAATGTGTATGATAGCTATAAGGAGCTAGTATTCCCGCCGTTGTTGCGGGCGGCGATGTCAATCACTAACGGCAATATATCTCGCGCAGCCACCCTGCTAGGCATTACCCGAAATACATTCAAAAAACTGGTAAAGGGGGTTAAAGGGGAAGTAGGACAAGCTCGTTGAGCTATATAATGCCATATCAGGTGCGCATTACAACGTCTCAGACGGTGTTATAATCAACACCCTAAAGAACGTCTTGTTTAACTGAATGTTAATAAAGGACATAATGGCAAGGTATTAAAAGCAAGCGGAACACTTGGGGACTATGCAGAGTTCATAGAGGTAGTTAAACGGGAGACAAAGGGTATAAATAGTAGGGACAAGGGTGCATTAGCGGAGGCAATGGAAAGGGCGATAAGGGAATGTATAAGTAAGGGGATATTGAAGGATTTTTTAGTTGATAATTCAACGGAGGTAATGAACATGTTGACAGAAGAGTTTGACCTCAACGTAGCACAACAAGTTTGGCTAGAAGAAGGCGTTGAAATAGGCTTTGAGCGGGGACGCGAAAGAGAGAGACAGGAAATGTCGCACAGGCTCTTGTCGCTTATGAACAGCGGAGATATGCAGTCTGTAAAGACTATGCTTGAAAACATCTCTAAGTCTGACAAAACAACAACAAGAACATAAAAGGGTTGATGGGCTTATTGTCTATTGAGGCAGAACAGCCATCATTTTAATTGCAGTTCTTCTAAAGCAGTTATACAGTTATCAATCTCTCCGCCATTATTCCAGTTCATTATTTCAGCTTCAGTGAGTGGAATTTCTGTTTTGTTAGGCTTTACGCATACTCCTTTTATAGCCTCATCATTTTTGTATGTAAATTTGAACTTCGTTTGTCCGTTAGGATAGTAGAGTTTATATAGTCCCTCTCTCTTACCGTTTATATATGTGAGCTCCCCATCTAGTTTTCCATCTTCGTCATAACTTTTTGCCAGCCCCGACCTGATATAGGTTTCTGTTGTATTATCCAAGATATGTGGAATAGTCCATGAAAGCTTACCACTATCGTGATATTGATACTCTATTGCAGCCAAGTATCCCTCAACTGACACAGAATAGTTTGAATGCTTAAACACAAGACGGTCATTAGCATCATATATGTTATAACCTTTCTTTATTCCATTGACAAATTCTTCTTTATCCTTCTCCCCATCCGAAAGGTAGCCATATCCTGTGCCATATTCCGTGCCATTACGTTTTCCTTTTACTAGAGGTACTTCCCATTGTAATGGCTTACTAGTATCGTTGTCTGTATATCTGACAAGTTTGCCATTACCTGTAAATAGGTTGCCGTCTTTGTCAATTAGGTCTATCCTACTTTTATCTTTCCAAAACAGGTCTTTGTATATTACGTATGTAGCGTCTTCTGCATTTACGTATTGGCAGAACACAGCAGTGAATAATATCAAAATGATAAATGCTCGTAGTTTTTTCATAATAACCCTCCTTATTAGGTTGTTTTTAATTTCTAACCAATCTTTCTAGTGTGGCGGAACAGCCATTATTTTAATTGCAGTGCTTCTAAAGCAGTTATACAGCCACCAATAGGTTCACCATTATTCCAGTTCATTATTTCAGCTTCAGTGAGTGGAATTTCTGTTTTGTTAGGCTTCACGCATACTCCTTTTATAGCCTCATCATTTTTGTATGTAAGTTTGAACTTCGTTTGTCCGTTAGAATAGTAGAGTTTATATAATCCCTCTATCTTACCATTTACATATGTGTACTCCCCCTGTAGTTTTCCATCTTCGTAATATCTTTTTGCTAGTCCCGACCCGATATAGGTTTTTGTTGTATTGTCCAAAATACGTGGAACAACATTTGAGAGCTTACCACTATCGTGATAAGAATAACTCATTGCAGCCAAGTATTGCCCAACTGACACAGAATAGTTTGAACTCTTAAACACAAGACGGTCTTGAGAGTCATATATGCTATTACCTTTCCCTATTCCATTGACAAATTCTTCTTTACCCTTACGCCCATTCGAATAATATAAATATCTTGTGCCATTACGTTTTCCATTTGCTAGAGGCACCTCCCATTTTGATATTATACTGGATTCATTGTCTGTATGATACACAAGTTTGCCATTACCTGTAAACAGGTTGCCGTCTTTGTCAATTAGGTCTATCCTACCTTTCCAAAACAGGTCTTTGCCTATTACGTATGTAGCGTCTTCTGCATTTACGTATTGGCAGAACACAGCAATAAATAATACCAAAAACGACAACATTTTTTTCATGGTGACTCTCCTTATATAGAATTCCAATCATAGTTGGATAATTCAATGTATACACCGTTGCTTATAACTAACCCAGCGCAACGCTTGCGCAAATACAAGGAGCAATCGCGCTGACCTCTAACAGCTCACAAGGTAGTGTAGCGTTATTATTCATTCACTCAACACTTCAGATAAGGAAGTTCCCGTTTTGTTTCCATACCACCACAACGTTATATTTTTAGGACAGCTAATCTTATCAAACCTTATCAAATGTTCCTCATCTTTATCTGTTGGGTGATAAAATAAACTAAATTTTTCATCTACTGCCTTACTTTCGTTGTTTATAGGACTTGCACGTCTACCCTTACTATTTACTGTGCTACAACGAAGTTGAAGAAGTAATGTGTATTCGTTTATCTCTTTATTTACAGCCTTTCTTATAGCTTCTCGCACCCTTTCAGCCACATAGTTTAATTCATAAGTTTTGTTCTTTTCTAGCTTGTCAGCAACTTCTCTAATATATTCACGTACTGGTTTGCCGTAGTTTTGCCTCTCAATTTTTTCTTTCTGAGGTTCACTCTCAAAACCGTTTTCAATAAAGACTATAAATGATTTTAATAGATATTGAAGTTCTGTAGATATTGGGTCTATCTCCCCAGTAGACTCCTCGCGTAAAATATCCTTCAGCTTTTTTGCAATACATTTCCACAAGATAACGTTAAAATGTTCTTTCAAACGACCTTCAATTTCACATACCATTTTACTTTTATCTGGACATATTAGAATTAGCGACATTTGGCAATTATCTTGTCGTGCTTTTTCTCTCAATCCTTCAAATTCATCTTCTATTTGACGTTTATCAATCATAGAGTCTATGCGCACTTTGTTCTCTATACCCAAAATAAACTCCAAATTGCCGTTTTTATCACGGAACCACACGCACACATCAAGACGTCTTTCATTTTTGTTGCTAGCCGTTAAAGATGTATCTAATGGTTCTTCTCCATATACTTCAACTTTATACTCACGCGGATTTTTTGAGTATTTTTTCATAAATTGCTCACGTTCTAGCAATCCTGTTATTTTTTTAAGAAAACAACTCCCTAGCCCGTGGTCGCCAGTTGGGTCTAACAGATATGCTAAAACAGCAGAGACGTTCCGTTCGTCCACTCTACCAGAGTATGAAGCCAAGACTTTAAATATATTCATAAGACACCTCCAATAATACCTTTACTTTTGTGGAGCGATATATTTCACAGCACCGCTCTCATCATCTGTTTTCCAACGCTGTAGCTTATATACTCTTTTTGAGCCACCAAGCACAGTAGTATAAGTAAAAGTTCCATTAACCTTAAACCAGCCCTATTACCTCCTAATAATGTTTGAAACATCATAGCCTATGTCTTACAAGTTGTCAAATATTTAGCTTTTAAGCTCTAATATATAGACCACAAATATTCAAACCTTTGTAAATAGCGTTCATCACTATCCTCTATGAAAACGCAGTTTTCCGAGTTTGCATTACTGGCAGGATTAGTCCAGTTAAACGAGCCAGTCACAACAATTCTGCCATCAAACACTGCAAATTTGTTGTGTTCAATCTTATGTTTTCTGTGCTTTTTTAAGGGCACGCCTGCTAATATTAACTCTTCAACTTTTGACGACCTGCCAGCAGCTTGAAGCCTATCTGTTATAACTTGCACCTTTGCGCCACGCTCTTGTGCCCGCTTGATAGCCGCTACAATGCCGTCATTATTTATACTATACACTGCAATATTAACAACAGATGCCCTGTCAATGTGCAATACAATGCTATCTTCACAGTCCTTTGAGGGAGTAAAGTATATTCCCAGTACCTCACTAGCTAAAGTTGGCGAAATTAGGAATAACCATAGCAATAGTATTCTAGCCATTAACTATTTCATAGCCACATTTCGGGCAAAGCTGCTTTATGCTACTTTTTCTTCCACGCAATAGTAGAATTACCCACCATGCTCCAAGCGTAAAACTCCCTAGAAGTAGGTGACCTAGCACACCCAGACAACCTGTTTGTTTTTGAACCACAAAACTATTCATTTCCTCTTCGTTACACTTAGGACATTTCATAAGGCATCTCCTTTTGCTCCATATTTAGAGCAATAATATATGCGATTTTTCGGCTTGTCAAGGAAATTTTGCTCTAAAACTGGAGCAATATGTTCTGATATTAGAGCATAAATAGTTTCATAACTTATGAAACAAGGAATAAAGAGCAACAAGGGTATTGGTAGTCGCATACGGGCTTTCCGCAATGGTCTGAGTATGACTCAGGAGAAACTTGCCGCCTTAATGCAGCTTGCCGACTGCGACATATCACGTGGAACACTTGCAAAGATTGAGGCGGGCATCAGACACATATCGCTAGAGGAGCTTATAGCTATAAAATGCGCCCTGCAAGTGGACTATAAGGATTTATTGGAGTAAAAGTCAAGCTGACTACTAGCTATGTATAATACTTGACCATTTCCCGTTTTTGTTATAGTATCCCGTATTATGTCGGACAACAACCCCAACAGGGAATATAAGGATAGTGTCTTTACAAAACTGTTCTCTGAATAGGACAAGCTCGTTGAGCTATATAATGCCATATCAGGTGCGCATTACAACGTTTCAGACGGCGTTATAATCAACACGTTAGATAGAGTTCTGTTTATGAATCGCCGCAACGATGTTTCATTCGTTATAGGGGACAAGTTAGTCGTCTTGATAGAGCACCAGTCAACGATAGATGAGAATATGCCCTTACGACTACTAATATATATCGCTCGTGTTTATGAAAAGCTCATAGACAGCAAAGCAATATATAGACGTAGGATGTTGACAATTCCTCGTCCAGAGTTTATAGTGTTATATAATGGCAATGAGGATATACCCGATAAAGACACAAAGAAACTGTCCTCTCTGTTTGCTAAGGCGGGACTAGAGGATAAAGCCTTATTGGAGCTAGAAGTAAAGGTGCTGAATGTTAATAGCGGGCATAACAAAGACATATTGGGTAGTAGTAAGACACTAGGTGATTATGCAGAGTTTATAGAGGTAGTTAAACGAGAGACAAAGGGTATAAATAGCAGGGACAAGGGTGCATTAGCGGAGGCAATGGAAAGGGCAATAAGGGAATGTATAAGTAAGGGGATATTGAAGGATTTTTTAGTTGATAATTCAACGGAGGTAATGAACATGTTGACAGAAGAGTTTGACCTCAACGTGGCACAACAAGTTTGGCTAGAAGAAGGCGTTGAAATAGGCTTACTGAGAGGTGAGCTACAAGGTAAGCTAGAAGTTGCCAAAAATCTCTTGGCGAAAGGCTACTCCGTATATGATGTTGCAGACCTCGCGGGGCTTTCACTTGCCGAGTTAAAAGAACTAAACCAGCCTCATCTTGAACTATCATAAGTTTTCGGATAGTTGCTCCGCTTGACCCTTTTGTCAAAATAAGCTAATATAGTCCCGTTGTGTTTCAATGGGAGGGGGCTGGCTATGCCTGATAATTCTAACGAGCAAGATTGGGCTGTATTTATTAAAGAACACTATAAGAGTGTGCCGTTTTTGAATTTTGTTGGGATGGAGGTATTGGAGACGGCTAGTGGCTTTGCACGTCTGAGGATACCTATGAAGCCTGAATATTCTAATCCTTATGGTATTGCACACGGAGGACTTACTGCCGCACTGCTAGACACGGCAATCGGCGTTGCTATTAGAACGCTTAAACTTAAAATTGTTACGCTAGAACTATCTACTTTCTATCATAAACCTGCACAACTAGACGATGTTCTATTTGCCGAAGGCAATCTGTTTAGGGGTGGCAAGACAGTAGTGCATGGCACGGGCGAGATATTCACTGAAAAGGACGGCAAACGAGAGCTTGTTGCTAGCGGGCGCGGCATTTACTACATCAAAGGGGAAGACGACGGCATTTATAAATAGCTTGCAAATCAGTAGCCCCCCTGTTATACTGTTGCTATGACTTTAAGTGAAGAGAAACTAGAACTAGCACATAAACAGGAATTTGCTCAGCTTGTCCGCGCAGTAAATGCGCCATTTAGCGAATACTGTTTTGCCAATCTATATTTGTTCCGCACTCAGCACGACTATAGAATCTTGCGCCGTGATGGGCTAATGTTCTTGCAGGGCATTACCTACGACGGCGAGCGTTATGTTATGCCACTTTTTCCGCTCTCTGCTGGCAATGAGACTATCCTACGGGAGGTGATGGCAGAGGGGTTCTCACTATTCCCCGTTGCGGCAAGCGACCTATCAATATTTCCTGAAAGCATTTATTCGTATAGCTTTAACGTGGGTGATTCTGACTATGTCTATAAACGGGAGCGCATTGCGACCTATCCGGGCAGATACCTGCACAAAAAACGCAACCTAGTCAAGCAATATCGCACTTATGCACATAGGGATGAGCCTTACAGCTGTGCGGGAGAGCGGGATGCACTGACGATATTAGACGAGTGGTTGCGCTTGAGTGAAAACCCTGTAGAAGATACCGATTACGAGGTTTGCAGAGAAGCACTCTTGCGTTGCGATGAGATGGGGTTGAAAGGGCAGATTTACTATGCCGATGCGGGCAGTGGCGAGAAACCATCTGGCTTGCTCTTAGGCGAGGAGCTGAACGACAACACGTTTGTGTTGCACTTTGCTAAGGGGAACATAAGTTTTAAGGGGATATATGCACACATGTATATGAGCCTTGCAGAGTCGCAACAGCTGGCTAAATATGACTTTTTGAATTTTGAGCAAGATTTAGGTAAAGAGGGGCTTAAACAGGCGAAGTCAACGTATATTACCGATATTATGAACGATAAATACAGAGTGCGCTTAAAATGATATATTTCATAGGCGCGGGTCCGGGCGACCCCGAACTAATTACACTAAAGGGCTATAAAGCATTGTCGCATTGTCCCGTTGTCATAACGGCGGGCAGTTTAGTATCGCCTGATGTGCTTACGCATTGTCAGACAGACGCGAAAATCTACAACTCCGCAACTATGACGCTGGGCGAGATAGTAGGTGTAATGAAATCGGCTGACGTTGCTGGTTCTGATGTAGCACGTCTGCATACGGGCGAGCCATCTATATATGGGGCAATCCTTGAACAAATGCTGCTACTAGACGAGGCGGGTATTAGTTATGAGGTTATACCGGGGGTCACCTCGCTCTTTGCCGCCGCCGCTGCATTAAAGTGCGAATTGACGCTACCTGATATATCGCAAACGGTTATTATTACGCGCTATGCGGGCAGGACTGCCGTGCCAGAAAACTTTGAGAATATCGTAAAGGCTGGCGGCACGTTGTGCCTGTATCTGTCAATGTCAATGTTAAAGGAGCTGACGGCTCGGATAATCTCTTGTGGCAGGGCGACTGATACGCCAGCAGCTGTTGTGTATAGGGCTAGCTGGGCGGATGAAAAGGTTGTGCGTGGCACGTTGTCTAACATCTCAGAGCTTGCAACGGGCATAACAGAGCATGCGATACTGATAGTAGGCGAAGTTGTTGCTAAACGATTGGCGACACCATCAAGACTATACGCTCAGGACTTTTCACACAAGTTTAGAAAGTAATTGTCATTTATTCCGTAATCCCGCAAAAAGTAAAGTAGAAAGTCCGCATTATGCATAATAGAAACCCCGCACTTTGCACAATAGGATTTACACACACGCAATGCTCCCTATTCCCGCACTTTTCGCACATCGCCGAGCGTTCATATTTACAGCCGTTTGCTATGCCAAGTCTTTTACATATCAATAACATAAGTCACCACCTTGATTTTCGTTGACGCTTAGTGTAGGATTGACTTGGAGGATTTGTAGCAATGCCGAATGCAGACAACAAAAAAGAGACTGAACGTAGCGCACTGCATGCGACTATTTGGCGCATAGCAAACGACACGCGCGAGGCGGTGGATATAACTCAGCTGAATGCACGTATTGCAGAAATCGTTACACGGGAGAACGTCCTGCGCACGGAGATTGAGGGGGGGGGTAATTCGTGAATAAAGAACTACAATTTCTGCTCTACAGCACACCGCAAGAAAACGTCAAGATAGACGTGGTGGTGAGGGACGAAACCCTATGGCTCACGCAAAAGGCAATGTCAGTGCTTTTTAACGTGCAAATCCCTGCTATAAACAAGCACCTAAAAAATATTTTTGAAGAGGGGGAGCTTGATGAAAGAGTGGTTATTTCCAAAATGGAAACAACCACTCTGCATGGTGCTATATTAGGCAAAACACAAACTAAAGAGACTAATTTTTATAATCTTGACGCAATCATATCGGTAGGCTAAGGGAATCAGATATGAGTGAAGTTCAACAAAAACAAGCGGATGAGTCTTTTTGCTCATCTTGTGGAGCAATTATCAAGAAAGAGGCAGAACTTTGTCCTAAATGCGGTGTTCGGCAAAAACATAGTGGTGGCGGAGAAACCAACTCTAGGTGGCTCACTCTACTGCTCTTGTCGCTTTTCTTAGGCTGGCTAGGTGTTGACAGATTCTATGTAGGCAAAGTGGGGACTGGCATTCTGAAACTTCTTACACTTGGTGGGCTTGGAATTTGGTCTCTAATAGACATTATTTTAATCGTTTGTGGCAAGTTCACGGACGCAGAGGGTAATCTTATTACCTCAAAGGGTTAAAGAGTTCATACTAGATTGACACTGTGTTCCATAGCCTCTGTTTTATATCCATAATAGCCTGCCATAACATGGCAGGCTTGTTTTGTTGTATAGGACATAAGTATTATCAGCTTATTATGTCCGTATCTTTCAGTTTAGCTCCACTTGCAATAGTACGCCTTAATGCATCCATATCGCCACTTTCAAGGAGGGACAACAATTCTTGAGAGAGTTGCTGCTTGCCTCTTTCCTCCCCTTCCTCAAAAGCCTCTTCACGCCATACCCTTCTTGCTGTTTCCAAGCTAAACTCTGCTGTAAGCATATTTATTACCTCCTTAGAGTTCTCTATTAGAAACTCTTTCAATATTCCTTTTTCTATGCATTCCTTTACTGCGGCTTCCATAGCTTGCTCTAAAGGATTTGTGCTATCAGGAGCAACGTATTCTGTGTGTTTTCTTGCCATCTCTACAAACCCCGCATATTGTTTTAAGGCTCTACATTTGTCCAATATTGCACTGTTGCGTCCGTTATTTACGTTAAACACCTTAACTTCTAGCTCTAAAAAGCCTTGCCTATCCTTACCTGTTGTCAATGCCTCTATATTAAACATATCAGACAGCCTCAACGTGCTTTCATCTAGCATCTTATCAATACCATTATATAACACTATAAACTCTGGACGAGGAATTGTCAACTTTTTTGCTTTATAGAGTTTATCGTTATCTATCATTTTCTCATATACACGGGTAATATACTCTAAAAACCTCAAAGGCATATTGTGGTTGACGGTTGATTGATGTTCCACTAGTACAACCAGCTTGTCTTTCCCTATAACAAAAGACAAGTCATTACGTCTATCCATAAACAAAACGTTCTCTAATGTGTTGAGTTCTATGTCGTCTGGCGTGGCAACGTCAGTGCCAGCAAGGAAATTAAAAACAGCAACTATGTACTTGATAAGTATTTTGGGGTCTGATGATTTAGATAAACACGCAATACTTCCTATCCTCACACTTTTCGCACATTGCCGAGCGTTCATATTGACAGCCGTTAGCTATGCCCAGCCGTGTCAGAGCGAAGTCATATTTAGCGGGGTCTTCGGGTGTTAAATCCCTAAAAAAATTGTTGACTATAGCTAACGCCCTACTGCCTTTTTCGCCATGCAATAGTCCACAATGCGTAGCAAAACGGGTTATATGCGTATCAAGTGGCATAGATAGTGCAGACGGCTTAAAGCTATCCCACAAGCCGAAGTCAACTTCGTCCCTCCGTATCATCCACCTTAGGAATAGCCATAGCCGTTTAGATGCCGATTTGTCTGGCACTGATAGCAAGAAGTTAAGCCCCAACGTTATGCCATTCGGCGCATAATCCCGCAACCGCAACACAACGTCCCTAACAGCTACAAGCGGAGCAGTCGCGCCGCCCTTTATAGCCTTATCAAGCAAGTTTTTCAGGCTACCTTGTTCCATATACACACGTTGCATTAGTGTGCAGTAGTCAGCTACATCACTTGTTGATTGAAACCTGTATTTTAGATTAGTGGGATTAGTTGTTAATGTTAGCGGGTCTGCACCGCAATCGGTGAAAAAGTTATGTAAGAAGTTAGTCATCGCCTTGACATTGCCGTAGGCGAACATCGCCGCTGTGAACGCTATAAACTCCTTATCCCCCGCATAAGTATGCGGGAAACGGATTGGGTCAGTGTGGATATAGTTTTGATTATTGTATTTTTTATATAGGTATTCGCAGAATATTTTAGTGTCCAAGCGTCTTATCCTTTTTGCTCAATTCTCTTTCTGACGATTTCTGGCTGCCCCGCATAGCCCGCATACCGGAAGAAGTCGGGGAAATGAAACCCGCCCATATTCGTCACCCCAACTTCAATAGTCCGCGCTCCCTTGTCAACACTCTTTAGATAGTCTGTTAGGCTAATTCGCTTTTTATTGCCCTTTTTATCGTTACGCTCGTAATATGCGCTCCCGTTCGTCATAGCAGATAACACATAGTCAAAGCTAGCCTCATCAAAGGCAAATATGACATGGAAATCTGATAGGTTAGCAAGCCAGCCCGGTTTTATAGATATGAACTTCAGCCCTGACAGGGCACGCTTATTAAGCTCGTCTAATAGTTCGTTACTTACACGTAGCTGTTCTGCCTCAAACAATAGCATTTCATTTTCCCCTGCTACCCCCACAGGTAGCGGACAGGGCAACACTAGCCGCGCCTGCGGATTAAAACCCTCACTAAACTTCAACCTAATGCCCGCTGATAGCAAGATATGTGAAAACATACGGATAGATTCCAGTGCCGACATGTAGGACGCCACATCTGCACGACTATAATGTAACACATAGCGCAAATAGTGCGGTTTAATATTGTCCCGTCCGTTAGTTGTGGTTGGTTGAGGCTTTTCTTGCGGGGCGGATACATTCACCAGCTCCTTAAAATCGCACACGCCACAGCTAGAACATTTATCCTTGCGACAGTCGCCGGTCGCCTGCCCATGAGCCGCTTTGTCCCGCTCGCTTTTTAGCCAAGCATCACTAACCCCGCAGTTAATATTAGCCCAAGGCAGTTTTTCATCATCAGTGTAATTTTTACATGCATATTCTTCAGGTGTCTTATCAAACTGGGCAAATAGTGCTGCCCACCGCTCTGCACTAAAGTATTCGCTCCACGCATCAAGGTAAAAGTCCGATTCTACCGCCCCCGCCAATACCTCATTTATGCTGTCGTCCGCCCGTGTAAAGGCACACTCCAATATGCTTGTCTGGGCATCGTGAAAGCGCAGCTTTACACGCTCCTTTGATAATGCGCCTTTTATCAGCGAATGTTTGCGTTGCAGTTCCGCTAGGCTCGCCATACCGAACCGCTCAAACGGCGTGTGCGGTTTAGGCACAAAGTTTGACACTGAAACTGTTATGTCAAATCCCCTGCCTGTGCGCGTTACAGAACGTATTTTTTTAACAAGTTCTGCTATGCCCAGCAAATCTTCATCCGTTTCATAAGGCAACCCGCACATAAAGTATAGCTTCACGCCGTTATACGCCGTTCGTTTGGCGTAGATTGCGGCGTTTAATATCTCGTCCTCAGTAATATTTTTGTTGATAATATCCCGTAGCCGCTGCGTTCCTGCCTCTGGAGCAATCGTAAAACCGCCCTTCCGCACCATACCCGCCTTTGCCAGTAACGTTTGGTTGACGGTCTCCGCCCGCAGAGAGGGGAGAGCAAGGGATACGTGCCGCCTATTTAGGCTAGAACCAAGCCTGTCTAACAGTGGTTCTATCTGTGAATAATCTCCGCTATCAAGGCTCAAAAGCGACACCTCTTGTTCGCCAGTCGCATCTACCAGTGCCATTACCCCGCAGTGGATATTTTCCACTCCCCGTTCACGCACAGGGCGGTATATGACACCTGCTTGACAGAACCGGCAACCATTAGAGCAACCGCGTGATATTTCCGCTGAGAGCCTGTCTTGAACAATCGGCATAGTAGGCACTAACGGAGCAACCGCCCCAGTATCACTTGGAAAGCCCTTGTATATTTCCCGTTTGGCTATTTTGTTTGAGGTGATACTTGGAATATATGTGAACGGATATTTGTCTAACATCTCTAGCTGTTCACGTCTAGTGCCGCCGGCTTGACGGAGCTTATGTAGTTTCTCCAGCGCAGGAACAAGGGCGGCGTCCATCTCGCCAATAAAAAACACATCTATGAAGTCTGCAAGTGGTGCAGGGTTATACGTGCAGCAGCCACCCGCTATTACAAGCGGTTCATTCTCCCCACGCTCGCTACAACGTAGGCTAACTCCTGCTAGTTTTAAGGTTTGCAATGCGGTAGTGTAAGCCATCTCATACTGAAAGCTGAAACCTACAATATCAAAATCGCTGATAGGCGTGTGCGTTTCAAGGCTGAGCATAAGAGCCGCACCAAATTTATCCATCGCATCGCGCCACGGAGCAAAGAATCGCTCGCAATAGATAGACTCGCTCCTGTTTAGATTAGTATATAGAATACGGAAACCTAGGTGGCTCATACCGATTTCATAAATATCTGGGAATATCAGACAAAACCGCAACTTGCCAGCAGGTTCTTTGACGAGCATACCCAGCTCGCCACCCGTGTAGCGTAGCGGCTTTGACACTGACAGCAGGTTAAGGGACACTAGTCGTCCGTCTCACGCCTAACGTATGCGTTGTGTTCTGCCTCAAAACCAATGCTGGTCTTTTCACCGTGTCCGGAGATTACCACCGTGTCGTCAGGCAGTGCGTATAGCCGTTTAGTTATTGAACGAACGAGTGCAGTTGGGTTGCTGTATGGTAAATCTGTCCGCCCCACTGAGCCATAAAATAGCGTATCGCCCGACAACAACACGTTGTAGTCGGGTATGTAGAAACAGACGCCCCCGGGAGTGTGCCCAGGCGTATGGATAACCCTTAAATCAAAGTTTTCTACTGGGATAATATCGCCATCTGCCAGAGCTTCTACATTTTCGGGCATTTCAAACTCATCAAGTCCGAAGTAGATGTTTGATTCCTTTGCCGTTGCTAATATAGGGTTGTCGTTGGGGTGTATATAGACAGGCACTTTGTAGTGTCTCTGCAGTTCCGCCACACCGCCTACGTGGTCAAAATGCCCGTGCGTGAGGAGAATCTGCTGCGGGACGAACTTTTTGTCAGTAATAAAGTCTATCACCTTTTCAGGCTCGCCGCCGGGGTCAACTATGACAGCCCTGCCCCTGTCGCCAGCAACTATGACACAGTTTGCACCGAGTGGTGCAAGTTGAATAACATTTATATCCACAATAATACTCCAGTAAATTATCGGGGCGACAGGATTTGAACCTGCGACCCCACCCACCCCAAGGGTGTACGCTACCAGTCTGCGCCACGCCCCGATTATCGGGTAATGATACGATATGGAACGAAAAATGTCAAGACTTTCGTTTCCTCATTTAGTTGCAATATTTATTAGCCTCCTCTCATTTTTCTTGTTGTTTTTTTTTTTGAGTTATGCTGGACTGAAAAAGTAAGTTTTGGAGGTAATGGAGATGAAGAAAGTTTTAGTGTTTTTGTTGGTATGTGCGTTCGCACCGCTGGCTATGGCAGCTGGCGACTACAATGCGGGCAATAACAGGGACTGGAGCTTAACCATAGGTTCTGGTTCATATCCTGATTCTAAGATTACTGATTCTACTGGTGAATCAGTAAACTTTGATATGGGCGATGGGCTTAATGTTGATTGGCACTTGTATTTTACCGAGAACATTGGGATGGGTTTGGGCTATTCTAGTAGTTATCAAGAAACTAAAGTGCCGACTGGCAAGTATACGTCTTGTTAACAGCTGGCTTGATGTTTGGGGAGCACTCGGAATAGGTTTTTCTGTTTTTAATGATGAATTTAAACATGTTTCTAATTATATGCTTGACACCTCATATGCTTCTGGCATAGAAGTTACCCCTGTCTTAGAAGTGGGTGTGGACGTTTACTGGAAACATTTACTAGCTGGCGTATTTGCCCAGTATGTGAACGTAAAATTTAAAGATGATTTTGACAACGAAGTAAAGGTTAGCGGAGCTATACTAGGTGCTAGAGCTGGTATAGCGTTCTAACAAAACAAATAAGTTGATGTTTTTGCTTTTTTGCCCTCCCTGCCTTATATGGGGAGGGCGATTTTTCATGTTGATATTTAGATTTTATTATGGTATCTTGTAGGTATCTTATTGAGGAGATATTTATGGCAAGCGTGGCAACAAATCAAGTAAAGGCTATGACTCTACGTTTTGATGACCCTTATGACGTAGCGGTAATTGATATGGCGGCAAAGGCGATGAATCAAACTCGTTCAGGCTTTCTTATCCTGTCAGCAAGGGAAAAGGCTGAAAGAGTGCTTAAATCTGTCAGTGCTACAAGGGCAGAGGTGGAAACTATGCTTATCAGCCCAGAAGCATACGAACGCATTGAATACAGGCTGGCACACCCTAAAAAACCAAATAAAAAGCTGACAGAATTGATGAACAGGCACGATAGATAATCATACTTTATGATTATAGGAACTTTTGAACCACATTTTGAGCGTTCATCGTTTGAGTGTGAGAATAATGACTTGAATCGTTACGTCAAAACCCTCATTACCCAAGATATAAAACGTGGGATGTGCAGTGCTTATTCCCTGCTGGCTACTTGGCAAACTTGCTCGTGATATATCAGCAAAGGGTCAAGGTGTAGGCACTGCACTTTTGCGAGACGCACTGCAACGTGTTAAAACGTTATCGGCAGAGGGTGGCGGTTATTGCGTTGTAGTTGATTCTAAAGATGAAAAATCAGACCTGTTTTATAAGCAATATGGCTTTGAACTGCTTGATGAAAGCAAAAACGAACATAGGTTTTATCTGCCAGTGGCTGAAATACCATAACTACCTGCACACGCTACGTCCCTTGTCTATAATGTTTGATTCTATCCCAGCACAGTCTGTTGTTGAGTGGAACAGATAGCTATGGTCAATCTTTTTAGAACTATTTTTGACAACGTTCTTATAGCGTGCGTCTTGCCGTAGGGCAGGGGAGAACCACACTATTATAGGCACATTGAGCACGTCTTTTGACGAGCGGTTAAGGATTTCCTTGTTGTCTAATTCAGAGCCGTGGTCTGATGCGTATATGACTATAGCCCTTTCGTTAGCTAGCATAAGGAATAGCTCGCCAAAGAATTTATCCGTTGCACGAACGCTATTGTCGTAAGAGTTGACTAACGCCTCTTGCGAACATTCAGATAGTTCTTTATTCTCACAATACGGCTTAAAATAAGCATCCTCCGCCATATATTTGCTGTCAAAGTGCCAGTGGCTACCATAAGTATGCACCATAATCAGCTTTTTGCTGGCAGGTGTCGCAAGGGCATCTTTAATATAGGGTGCTAGGTCGGTGTCTAGCGTTTTTGCACCCCAAATGATGCTGTTCTTATGGCGGAATATGTGGTCAGCCTCCGCCGCTATCAGTGCAGTGGTGCTCTCACTTGCCCTGAAGTTATACTGGTTGCTGAGCCACCACGTTTCAAAACCGAGAGACTTAAATATAGAAACAAACGATGTTTCATTAGACCAGCTGTCATCGTGTATGTTGTTTGCCCTAGTCAGCATACAGGGCACCGATAGACTGGTGGATGCGGCACAGGCGATGGCATCTTTATATGCAACAGCCTCTGATTTATCTAAATACGGCGTAGTGTTGCGCTCGTAGCCGTTTATGTGCAAGTGGTCGGAACGTAGCGATTCGCCTATAACAAAAACAACCGTCAATGGCGAGTCGTCTTTGCGCTCAAATGTAGCCACATCTGTCAAGGCTATGCGTTTTATGTTTTTAAGCTCAATATGTCGCTTTATCCCTTTATGGGTGGCATTCCACATCACATAAGGCATTGAATAGTTGGAGTGGTGTAGATATTCGGGTTTGAAAAAATTATAAGCTAACGCAAATAGTAATGCTAATGTTAACACTACTATATTATGTTGCAATGGCGGACGTTTTAGCTTGGTGCGTGCGTATAAGCACACTGCTGATAAGATTATGGCTATTATAACGTAGCTGACGAGCGTCTTATCAATAACATCTATAGCCTCGTGCGGGTTGGTTTCAACAATGGCAATGACTGACATCTTGCTTATTTCAGCGTTATGCACCTTTACAAAGTAGGTCGCTACTGCACTGAATATAAAGGTTAGCGGTAGCAACAGGTAGAATAGTGCCCTAAACAGCCCTATAAAATACCAGTATGGCAGGGAGGCGAAAAACGACAGCACAAAAGCAATAACGAATTTATGCCCATCAAGCAGTGCGCCGTAGTATATAGAGTTGCATATACAGCTATATACAAGCGTTATCAGCAGGATAAATGACAGGTAGGGGTATTTTTTCATAAGTTGCAAGAATATATCAAATTTTCATTTCCTGCAACATTAGGACTATATATTCCCACAAGGTAGGGCTATTCAGGCTGCTATCGCCACTTGTAAAGGTGGCGGGAGATAAAAACCGTTTCATTTCAAAGAGAAACTCTTTATGCTGGGCGGGAAGGGCATTGACACGTTCCCGATAAATGGCTAGGAACGTGTTGTAGGCTTTTCCCCTGTCAGCAACTTTTTTCTCTAATAGGCTTTTATTCAGTTTGATGTTTTGACGTGATAGCCATAGTATATCCCATACATCGCGATTTTTCACCCTGTTTGGGCGGAATGCGATGGCGATTAGTTTATCTGCTAATATCTCTTCAAGACTTTCTGCGTATAAAATCAATCCAGATGTGCCAGTTTCGATTCCATATTGATTTTTTAACATCATTGGTCTGCGTTCGTAGCTTGGTAGCTTGCAGATGTCAATGTTTATCCTCTGTGCGGGTATATCAGGGCGTGATTGCTGCATAATCACCTTTATTTTCCACGTATCAGTGTCCCCAGTCTCACGGACAGGTTCTGTGACATCAGCTGACAGCCCATATTTTTTAAGGAATCGTTCTGCTAGTGCTGGGGTTAGGGTGGCAAGCTGCCCTTTTGTGAAGTCTAACCCGCCTGTGAAGTCAAGGTCTTCACTCAATCGTTCAGAACCGTAGCATTTGCGCAAGCACGTGCCCCCGATAAATGTAAGCCCTGCTAATAGCCCCTGCCTGTTCATCTCGCTCAATACGTCAATGTGTAGCAGTTCCTTTTCAACGACGGGGCGGAGCGTTACATAATCTTTTGCGTTTTCTAAAGCAGTGTCAATAATCTTGTCAAACATATTCATTAACTAGCTCCATTGTCGGACGTTTAGCAAACTGCATATCCTTTATAGCTAGTGACTCATTCGCACGCCATAGTCCATAGCGGGCGTCGTAGGTTAGGTCATTAGCGAGGCTTTCAATGCTACGCTTTGTGTGTATAAACTCAATATTGCCCCAAACTCCGCACGATATAACACCAGAACGTCCGTTAGTCATTAGTGTGATGTGTCCTAGTGGCAGTTGAGATATGAATCCCGCCTCGCTGAGGACACTCTCCATAGTTAGGTAGCAGAGAGCGTTTTCACGTAGACGGGCGGCAACATGGTACAGCTCAAATCCACGTCTATATTTAACCTTTGGGTATAGATACACATTGCGACACATCCGCACTAGTAGCCCGCACTTGACTGCTCTGCTAAACAGATTGCGCAAGGAGGCTATACTAATATCAGCAAATATAGGCACAAAATCAGCCACATTGAAGATATAGTGCCCCTCATCTGCAATGGTGTCTAAAACAGCAGTCAATCTCTTAATAGGTTGCATAGTGAACACAAGATAACACTTTTTGTTATTTTTTGTCAACCTATTAGTTATGTTAGTGCAGAACTATCTCTTCTGTGGAGGGCATGCGGAACGAAAAGGTCATATTGTTATCCTTTAATCAACGAATTTCATAGTCAACGTTTTCACTAGACAAACTTTTAAGATGTGTTATATTGATAGTCAAGTAGTGTGGGGAGGCGTATGTTGAGCAGCTTGTGGAGCAAGGTAAAGGCGTTGTTTTTCTGGGCATTAAAGCTCGTCTGGGCTTTTGTCAAGTCTCATCCGCTTTGGACATTGCTTATAGTGTGTGTGTGCGCGGTATTTTATGCTGTATTATTATATGAAGCCTTGCATTTGACCAGTATGCCTACTTTCTGCAAACTCTGCCACCCTCAGCAGGAGACGGGACCCTTTTCCGAGTATCACACTTGGAGCAAAAACGTCCACTCGCTCAATAATGTTGAATGTCTTGACTGCCACAGCTCGCAACCCGGTGCACTTGGCTATATGGGTGCAAAGATGGGCGGTCTGTATGACTTAGCTATGCACGTATACCTTAACAAAGATGAAAAATTAGAGCGGTTGCAGCACGCTGAACTGAATAGGGACTTAACCAAAGCCATCGTTTGTATGCACTGCCATAGCGACTCCGCCAACGAGGATAACCGCAAGGATATATTCATGACCTTTGGTGGCGTTGCTATGCGTGAGCTTGATGCAGTGGTCAACCCCAGCTTTAGACAGCAGTATAATTTGATTGATATAGAGAACAGCCCTGTCCGTGCGGGTGTAGAGCCTAACCACGCTATGCACATCGCACAGGGGGTGAACTGCGCCACGTGTCACGTGAAAGTTGCCCACAGCGGTGAATATAAGGCGAAGTTAAACATGCAGACCTGTTTCACCTGCCACGATGAAAAGCGCGACAAAGACGGCGCCGAGCCTGTGGCTAATGACGACTGCGAGCGTTGCCACGTGAACCAAGTAGCCTTGCAAGAGGGGGTAATTGGCGACAAAGAGCTTGCGGATAAGACTATAGAGTGGAAGTCAAAACATGTGAAGACTAAGGCGGGTAGGGACAGTCCCTCTGCCCGCTGGTATATGCGTGATTTAGGCTGTCAAAGCTGCCATGCCGACCCGTTTGAACATCCTAAAAAGGAGGACTGCAACAGTTGCCACAGCGAAGGCTATGGGGATATGATGACTGACTGGCAGGCTGATTTTGATGAGCGTTCAGACAAGGCTATAAAGTTCCTACGTGATAATATGCCTAGCAGGAAACGTATGAACGCTGAAAAGTTAGCAATACTAGCTAAATATGAAACAACCTTTGATTTAATCTTGAAGGACGGCAGTCGCGGTGTTCACAACCCCGACTATGTAAGTGCAGTGTTTGATAAACTGGACAAACTGCAGAAGGATTTTGACCGCGAACTCTACAGCCAGCAGTGACATACGTGGCAAAGCATTAGCCGACTTCAGCTCTGGTGCTATCAGCGTCTATGGGTTGATGGAGCAGCTGTCGCTGGCGGCGGATGAGCTGGTAGCTACCAGTTGGGGCGTTGGTAATATTGCAGATAGTATTAGTGAACTTGCTATATCAGCACTCGGTGGTTATGCCCGCAGACAATTATTTCCAAACTCCGACTTTGACCTGTTAATTATCCATAGGGGTGCTTTAAGCCCTACCCAAGAACAATTTATCAGGACATTTACAGCGGGGCTATGGGACAGCGGGGTGCGCCCAAGTATTCAGTTTGCTGATTTGCAAGAGATTTCTGTGTCAATAAAGGATGATGTAATACTTCGCACGGCATATATTGATAATCTATTTATAGCAGGCAACAGAGCGTTTTTTGATGAGTTTCAGCAGATAATCAATGCACAAATTGTAGTCAAGGGGAAGTTTAATTTCACTATAGCCAAGATTTACGAAACGCGCAGACAGGGGAATAACGCAACTGACAGCATTTATCTGCTAGAACCTAATGTTAAAGAGGGGCGCGGGGGGCTACGCAGTATCAATGTTATCTGGTGGCTGTCGCGTGTTCACTACGGAACTGCCAAGCTGTCTGATATATCTTATGAGGGGTTTGCCACTGCGTGCGAATTTATATTCAAGACTAGGGCGCACTTGCACCTACTAGGCAAGCGTAAGAACGATATATTGAAACGAGAGCAGCAGGAAGCACTCGCAGAAAAACTGGGCTTTATAGATGACAACGTGGGCAGAGCGGTAGAGAACTTTATGCGTGAATACTACATGCATGCGCATAGGCTCTACGAAATATCTAATGAAGTTATCAGGGCAATAGAGTCCCGCATAATAGTAAAGTCGGCTAGCGCAAATGAGCGTTCGCATACTATGCGAAAATTAGCTGGAGGGCTTTTCAGCTATGATGGTTATTTAATAGTCAAGAGCGGTGATTTAGATAAACCTGAAATGTTGTTAAGGCTTATTAAGAGCAGTTACGAGCGGAATATCCCCATATACCAGCCTCTTATAGAGCGGCTAAAGGGGCAACGGTTAATATTATCTGATACGGACAAACTAGCTTACGGGCAACAGTTCGGCGAGCTGCTAGGAATGTTCCCCAATAGCGGCAAGATTGCGCGAATGTTGCTGGAGTTTGGACTGATAACTGCGTTCATACCAGAGTTTGCGGCTATCCGCTATCGCATACAATATAATTCGTATCATCAATATACAATAGACGAGCATACATTGGTTGCATTAGAAACTATTGATGGGATAGCAAATGTATCAAACCCATTATGTGCTATGTTTAGCGATACTTTGCGAGCACTGGCACGTAAAGATTTGCTGGGACTGGCGGTGCTGTTGCATGATGTTGGCAAGACTGGCGAAGAGCATACGGAAAGGGGGTATAGGCTCGCATTAAAACTGTTGCCCCAGCTTGGATACGATGAGCTGGAGACGCGGACGGTGGCAAATGTAATCCGCCAGCATATACAGATGTCATTTTTCGCTCAGAGACGCGATATAAACGTCCGCGATGAGGTCTTGCGTTTCAAGAGTCTGCTGAACACCCCACTGGAGCTTGATTTGCTTTATATATTAACATACGCCGACATAAACGCATTAGGCACAGGCAAGGCGACTGGCTGGGTAGCTGATAGGCTTCAATCGCTATATGCTAGGTGTAAAGAGATCTTTGCCTATCAGGACGACGAGGAAGCATTTCGCGAGGTAGCGCGGGCAAAACGGGGACATTTGCAGGTTGCGTCAGATATAGACGATGAGACACTCTATATGTTGCCACTAGATATATTGAACCGTTATGCCAGAATGACGCAGGAATTTATGGACACCCCGCGCATAGAGCTAGTTGCGCTCCCAACTCTTCAATGCTGGCGGTTGTTCGTGTGTGCTAACGACCGAGAGGGGCTGTTGAGGCGCATAGCGGGTGCGCTCAGTTGCAATAACTGTAGCATATTGAGTGCAGATATTTATACCCCTAAGAGCGGTATAGTCATTGATATGGTGGACTTTACCGCAAGTGAATTTGATTTAGACGCTGGCAACAGCGATTGGCAGCAAAAGATTAGAACAGACGTGATGTCTGCACTGACAAGCGTTGAGTATGCGCCTAAGTTTGCTAGGGGAGGTGTGTTTAAGGCTAAAGCCATCGCAGCCTATAACCGCAAGGTTGGGGTTAAAACGGAGATTAAAATTGACAACGTTCTCACGCGGCGTGGCACTATGGTAGATGTGTTTGCTGCTGATAGGGTGGGTGCGCTATACGATATTTTATGTGTGTTTGAGCATTTCAGCATAGGCGTGAAGACAGCTAAAATATCAACATCAGCTTACACGCTTATAGACTCATTCTTGGTAGCTGATAAGGCTGGTGGCAGGCTGACTAATGCTCTGTCCGCTAGTTTAGAGGCAGAATTGTTAAGAAAACTTAATTGAAACAGAGCTAATATAGCCCTCTAATTGATTAACTATGCTATCATACCCCCTATGCTCTATGATAAGTTTTATACTAAACCCGCTGTAGCAGGAGATTGTTTTAAGACGCTCATGCGACTTGTGTCTGTCGGCAGTGAAGATGTGTTTTTAGAGCCGTCTGCTGGCAGTGGCGTATTTGTTGAATTGATTAAATCTAGTGGCTTTCAATGCACTGCCTACGATATAGCCCCTGAAGGGGCGGGCATTGAGCAGCGTAATGTGCTTAAAATGACTACATTTGAGCGTAGCGACTATATCACGCTAGGCAACCCGCCGTTTGGTGGCAAAGGAGCACTAGCCGCGCAGTTTATCAATAAACTGCTACCTGTGTCAAAATGCGTTGCCTTTATCCTCCCCCTTACATTTATCAGGTATTCGGCACAAAGCAAGATTATCCGCACGGCAAAACTTATCTACAACGAAGCTTTGCCAGAGGATAGTTTCACCTGCAATGGAGAAGAGTTCAAACTGCGTGCGGTGTTCCAAATATGGACTACTCACAAAATGCCGCTTACAGATATTAGGCTACGTTGCAATCCGCCCACAACACACCCCGATTTTGCTCTTTATAGGCATAATGCAACAGCTGGCACTAGGAAGTATCTTGACTTTGATTGGCAGCTGGCAGTCTATGCACAGGGGCATAAAGAGTATAGCCGCATATTCACGCGAGATGATTATGCGTTTATAAAGGACAGGATATTCAACAGTAGCGACCAGTTCTACTTTTTCACAGCTAAAACGCCACAAGCATTGGCTCGGCTGAAACAGCTGGACTGGGAGGCACTCTCACGCAAAAACGCAATACGGGCATTAGGGTTTTCTAAATGGGAGATTGTGGAGGAGTATAAGGGAATGTTTTATTATTGAATACAGGCTGGCACACCCTAAAAAACCAAATAAAAAGCTGATAGAGTTAATGAACAGGCACGAGAGATAATCATTCTACAAGTCCACTATCTGAACCAGTTAGTTTGGCAGTCTAGCTGATTTGCTAGCTTATGTAAAGACCCTAATTAAGTTCTTTGCTCAATAACTTAGCTGTTGCAAATACGCCGACACTGCTTGTGCTGCTGTGGTTGCCTCGCCAGTGGCGATTGCAATCTGGCGGAACTCTTTAGAACGCACGTCTCCAGCAGCAAAGATGCCACTAACGTTGGTCTGCATGTGCTCATCAGTTATTATAAATCCATTGTTATCTAGTTTTAATAATCCCTCAAATGGCTTGCTGTTGGCAACATTACCGATAAATACAAACACCCCGTCCGTGTCTATCGTGCGCATTTCATTGGTTTTCAGGTTGCGGAGGAGTGCCGCCGATACCTTATCAGTCCCAATTACCTGCTCCACTACGCTATCAAGCACTAATTCTATCTTTGGGTTTTCACGCGCCGCCCGCTCACAAATCTTAGTTGCACGGAATGTGTCTCTGCGATGAACTATATACACTCTCTTGGCAAATCGCGTTAGATAAATACTCTCATTCAGCGCAGTGTTGCCACCGCCAACTGCTACTACTACCTTATCTCTGTAAAAACCGCCGTCACAGGTGGCGCACATTGACACCCCGCGTCCGATAAATCGTTGCTCCCCCTCCACGCCCATACTGCGCGGGTAGCAACCCGTTGCGATAATCACCGCTCGTGCATTGACGGGCTTATCACTACCGGCGATAGTTAGTATCTTGTCTTTGCCGTTAGCTACAATGCTCTGACACTCACCATAGCGGATAATTGCACCGAAACGCGCTGCTTGCTTGTGATAGCGTTCAGCTAGAGCAACTCCAGTAATCGTTTCCGCTACGCCAGGGTGATTGTCTATATGCGCAGTGATGCCCATCTGCCCGCCGGGAACGTTCCTTTCTAACACCAGTGTTGACAGTTCGTCTCGTGATGTATAGAGTGCAGCGGTGCAACCAGCGGGACCAGCCCCCAGTATCACTACATCGTAGTCGTCTTTTATAGAAGCAGTGTCAAAGAAGTGCTCCATTAGCTATCAACGTCGGTATTGTTTTTAACAAGCCTTAAATATGTGAAGTGCAGCCCATATAGAATAAGGCTTGCATCATATAACATATTGTGCCTGCTAGCCTGTGATAGCAGATTGCCAAGCCCGCCCGTAGACATGACCATTACAGATTTATCGGCGAAGTATTCACGCTTAATCCTGTCTATCAGCCCATCTACTAGCTCTATATAGCCATAGTATAGCCCTGATTGGATTGCCTCAATGGTGTTCCTGCCAATTAGATTGCTGGTGCTGGAAAGCTCTACCTGTGGCAGCTGAGCGGTGTTTATGTGGAGTGCTTGGGCTGACAGCTGTACACCGGGGAATATTATGCCACCTAAGAATTCCCCCTTGTCTGTCAGCGCATCTATGGTGGTGGCAGTGCCGTAATCTATAATGATACAGTTGGTTTTATGCATCTTGCGCGCTGCAACCGCCGCCATTAGCCTATCTGTACCAAGTGCATTCGGTTGGGTAACTAGCAATGTCAGTCCGTGGTCGCTTGTGCCGTTCACTACGATTGCGTCCTGCCCAAAATATCTGCTGACCATACGTGATATAGTGTACGTGAGCGGTGGCACAACGCTGGAAACGAGCACACATTCAATATCCGCTGTGGTTATCCTGTGCCGTTCAAGGATAGATAAGATGGATAGGGCATATTCGTCAGTAGTCTTCTGTATGTCAGATAGGAAACGGAACTGGTGGAGGACGTGACCGTCATCCATTACCCCTACTACTATATTGGTGTTGCCCACGTCAACTACTAATACCATAATATACTCCGCATAAGTCTCTTATGGCGGTACAGGGAATTGAACCCCGGACACTGCGGATATGAGCCGCATGCTCTAACCAACTGAGCTATACCGCCTCAATTATATAAAAAAATAAAATACTGGTTGCGGGGACAGGACTTGAACCTGCGACCTCCGGGTTATGAGCCCGGCGAGCTACCAACTGCTCCACCCCGCGATAATTTAAGGCTGGTCATGGTAATACGATTTTATAGGCTTGTCAAGCAGTTATTATATTTTATCTGCAAAATTCTTTTCTGCTTGCCTCTTTTGAGTGGTATGTTATACTACTCTATGTTTTACAACACTATGTTTCGCAGGGTGGCTACGTCAATAATAGCAACACTTTTTGTCGCTCTTTGCGTTCTTATCGCTATCAATGGTGGTGATGTGCCCGCACCTGCGCTGTTTATACCTAGTAATCACATGCTATTAGAAAGCATGCGTTTCATACTGGAATACCGCACGGCTACCCTCCATAAAACTATCTCCCTGCCACACCATCACGTCCCCTGTCAGGACGATATATTTACTGGCTTGGTCTATCTCCGCACGCGCCGCCATAGCTA
>BNUJ01000004.1 GCA_025997275.1 Deferribacterales bacterium | reverse complement strand
CCGCCTTTGCCACCAGAGGCGTCCATAATTTCGCCTGCAAGACGTTCAGTCATAGTGCGCTCCTTACGAGCACGGGCTGCAGCTATAAGCCACCTGATAGATAACGCCTGCTGCCTAGCAGGACGCACCTCAGTAGGCACTTGGTAGGTTGCGCCACCAACACGGCGAGACTTAACCTCCAAATCGGGGCGGACATTAGCCAACGCTTTATGGAAAAGCTCCGCTCCATCCTCGCCACCACGCTCCTTTATCAAATCTAACGAGTGGTAGAATATACCCTCCGCAGTGCTCTTCTTGCCAGAATACATAAGGCTATTGATAAACTTAGTTATCAATTCATCCTTATAAATTGGGTCTGGGATGACCTTTCTTTTTTCAGCAATCCTTCTACGTGCCATACGATACCCCTATTTAGCGCGCTTTGCGCCGTATTTGGAGCGGGACTTCTTCCTGTCCTTCACCCCGTCGGCGTCATTTGCGCCACGAACTATTTTATAACGAACACCGGGCAAGTCTTTCGTTCTGCCACCACGCACAAGCACAACTGAGTGCTCCTGCAGGTTATGACCTACCCCCGGTATATATGCCGTAATTTCAATGCCATTAGTAAGGCGCACACGGGCAACCTTGCGTAAAGCTGAGTTCGGCTTCTTAGGAGTGGTAGTATAAACGCGCACACACACGCCTCTCCTCTGCGGGTTTGATTGCAATGCTGGCGACTTAGTCTTCTTCGTAAGCGCAAGCCTGCCATGTCTAACTAACTGATTCAGCGTCGGCAACGGACACCTCCCACTAATAAACACTATTTTCTGTCGGACGCACACTAAAAACATAGGCGCGGACAGCAATACTATCAACACTTTTGCCAAGTGTCAAGCCCTAAATGCAGTAAAACTGCAAAACCATTGATGCTTTTCTGCACACTTATTCAACGGATTCAACATTTTTTGTCGGAAACTCTCCCACACAATTCGTTATGCCATAGGGACATACACGTTAGGTTTGTTTCCATCTACTCAAGTTAGAGAGCAACAGGGGGTAGTGTAACTTATTTTTTTGCCAATTGCAACAACTTTTTTAATAAATTTATTAGGTTATTCGGGTGAAACATTAAAACTCTATTACAACGGGATTGTAAAGAAATATTTGTATTGAGCAAAAACATTTGACTTGGTGTTTATGATGTGATATAAAACACCCCGTGAAAGGAGCTTAGAAATTCTCTCTAAACTAGGCTTGAACCTTAAATAATTGCAACAGGGTGTCTCATGAAAAAGCTAATTTTATTGTTTATGCTTTGCATATTCGCGGTGTCGTGTGCGTCAAACGGCAGTGGTTTTCCTGCATCGTTGCCTAGATATAAGGCGGGTAGCGAAGCCCTATATGTTAAAGATGAAAATAGGTGGTATGATAGGCAAAATCTGCCTATCACGGGCGTCGTAGTTAAAGAGTTTAACTATGGGACGATAGAATGGGAAGCTAATTTCATTGACGGATATTGCGAAGGCACTAGATTTGACTACTTTGAGAGCGGTGTTTTGAAAAGAACTATGCCTCAAAGACATGGCAAACGTGAGGGTGTAGTTCAAGGATATTACGAGAGTGGCAGACTTCGCTGGACGACCCCATTCAAGGCTGATAAGGAAGAAGGACTTGAACGCAACTACTATGAGAGTGGCAGATTGAAACAAGAGGTTATGTATGCGGGCGGTGTACGTAATGGATATGTAAAAGACTACTATGAGAGTGGCAAGTTGCAACGCCACGTAGAGGTAAAGGACGATAAACGTGATGGTGTCATACGCGGATACTACGAAAGCGGCGTCCTCAAGTGGGAAACTCCATTCAGAGGCGATAAAGAGAATGGACTTGAACGCAACTACTATGAGAGTGGCAAGCTACAGCGTGAAACACCTTATGTTGGTGGCAATAGGCAAGGGATTTCCAAATATTACTACGAGAATGGCAGTGTAAAATGGACTGCTCCATATAAAGATGATGAACAAGAGGGGATTGAAATCCAATACTACCAGAGCGGTAAAGTCAGGGCTGAAATCCCATACAAAAAAGGGAAACGAGATGGCACCTCTAGGAGCTACTATGAATCTGACACTAAACAGCTAGAACAGGTAACAATATTTGTAGCTGATAAGAGAGATGGCGTCAGTGTCTTCTACAATAAAGCGGGCATCGTGTTCGCTAAGCTGACATTCAAAGACGGCAGAGCTATCAGTGGCATCTGCATAGAAAATAGCACACAGACACCAATAAGCGCAACCGACCTAGCCGTGTATAATGCAGGTAGAGGAATACAGTGTAAATAAATAACCTCCCCCGTGAGGGGGAGGTTGATTTTTACAGCTTCCTCGCTCTTTCGTAGCTTGCTCTCATTAAATCGCAAGACTTGTCAAATGCAGCCTTTTCCTCTGTAGATAATGGCACTTCTATTACCTCTTTCACACCAGTGGCGCAAACAACCGCTGGCACGCTAGCATAGACATCTTTCTGCCCATACTCGCCATTTAACAGCGTTGCAACTGGTAACACTTTATGCTCGTCATTAAATATCGCACGAGCAACCTCAGTTGCCGCCATTGCAATGCCGAACTCTGTAGAACCTTTGCCGATTAGCACCGTCCAGCCGCCACCCTTCGCTTGAGCAGCTATATCAGCTAGTTTATCACGTGATATTTTGCGCTTGTCCAACAACTCTAACAAAGGTAGTCCTGCGACCTTCGCACTAGACCACGCTACTATTTGGCTTTCGCCGTGCTCGCCCATAACGTATGCTTGCACAGAGCGCGGGTCTAGCCCAAGTTCATTAGCCAGCACCCTCTTCAGCCGTGCTGAGTCCAGCGTAGTGCTGGTTGATAGCAGTTTGTGCGCGGGGTAGTCCAACGTCTTTTGTATGTAGTGTGCTATCACGTCAGCAGGGTTAGATATGCTGACGATTATGCCGTTATAGCCCACTTTCTTGACTTGTGGCAACACATCTTTTAGCACCTGCACGGTAGCACCTATTGAATCTTGCCTGTCAAATGAATTAGCTATATCAGGCAATGGTCCAGCTGCTACAAACATAATATCTGTATCGCGCAAATCTTCATAAGTGCCAGCTTTCGCCCGCACACGTGTGGTGAAATACGATGACGCATCCTCCAGCTCAAGTGCCTGAGCCGTTGCCTTCTTCTCATCGGTGTCAATGAACACAATGTCCGACACAAGCCCTGATAATCCTAGAGCAAACCCTACATGCGAGCCAACATGCCCCGCACCAATAATCACAACCTTACGAACTTTCATAAAAACCTCTCCTATATTTGACTAAGAACGTCTATACATCTTTCGCATAAATCTTCATGCGCCTTGTTCTTGCCGACACTCTCACTGCGCGTCCAACATCGTGCACACTTAGGCGCATCGTGGGGGCTAACCTTTACAAAAATAGTTCCCTCATCGTTCAATATACCGTCTTTGACAGCTTCAAAATCAACCATTTCTGCCTTAGAAACTATCAAAAACCGCGAAAGCCCCTCATCAGGCGCATCAACTGCTGCCTCTTTTTTAACACCTATTAACACAGCGGCATCTAGCGGATGACCGATAACCTTGTCGGCACGTGATAGTTCTAACGCCTTATTCACAGCCTTGCGGATTGTCAACATTTTATCTATCTGAGCCATCAGCTTATCATCGCTGAACCTGTCAACATCGGCAAACACATCCTCAAAGACAAACTCGCACTTGCCCTGCCAGTTAGGAAGATACTCCCATATCTCGTCTGCCGTGAATGACAGCACAGGTGCCATTAACACCGCCATCTCCTTGCACAATATAAACATCGCACTTTGCGCACTGCGGCGTTCACGAGACGCTGGAGCGTAAGAATAAAGCCTGTCCTTGATAATATCAAGGTATAGTGCCGATAGGTCGTTAATGCAGAAGTTCATAAACGTATGATAGAACACGTGGAACTGGTAATCCTCATATCCTTTACGAATCTTCGCAAGTGTGTCCTGCCAGCGCAATAATATAAATCTATCAAGCTCTAACATCTTGTCAAACGGCAACAAATCTTTATCAGGGTTGAAGTCATAAAGTCCACCTAGCAGATAACGGCTAGTGTTGCGCACCTTGCGGTATGAGTCCACCAAACGGCTCATTATATCACGCGATATGCTTATATCATCGGCGTAGTCAGCACAGGACACCCATAGACGCAGAACTTCCGCTCCGTAGGTTTTGACAAGTTCTTCAGGTGCTAAAAAGTTGCCCGCAGATTTGCTCATCTTGCGTCTCTCTTTATCCAGCACAAAGCCGTGCGTCAACACCTCAGTATATGGTGCTCTGTCGCGCGTAGCGATTGACTCCAGTATGGAGCTGTGAAACCAGCCCCTGTGCTGGTCTGTGCCCTCTAAATACATTATATTCTTTACGTCTTTCAGCTCTGGGCGCAGTTCTAGCACGGCGGCATGGCTCGTGCCAGAGTCAAACCAAACGTCTAGTATATCACTCTCTTTTCTAATATCTGTGCTACCGCAGTGCGGACATTTAGTGCCCTTGCCTAGATAATACTCAGCATCGTGCTCAAACCACGCATCTGCACCAGTATGCAGGAATGAATCCAGCACTTTTTTCTCTATATCATCATTAAATATGACTTTCTCGCAATCGCGGCAAGTGAATAGTGCAATCGGCACCCCCCACGCACGTTGACGCGATACGCACCAGTCGGGGCGACTCTCTATCATACCATGTATGCGATTCTGCCCCCAAGTCGGTATCCAGCGCACCTCGTTTTCTATAGCGTTCAATGTCTTTTTGCGGATGCCCGTTGTCTCCATTGATATGAACCACTGAGACGTAGCGCGAAATATTACAGGTTTCTTACACCGCCAGCAGTGCGGGTATGAGTGCGATAGCTTTTCTGATGCAATCAACGTGCCGTTGGTGCGCATAAGCTCTATAATCTTAACCTGTGCGGCGTATATGTCCTCACTGGCAAATAATGGTAGGTCTTTCTTATAGTGCCCGTAGTCGTCAACGGGGTTGAATGTCTCCAGCCCGTATTGTTGCCCGATAAGAAAGTCGTCATGCCCGTGACCGGGCGCAGTGTGAACTAGCCCCGTGCCGTCTGTCATTAAAACGTGTTCGCCTAACATTAAAAGCGAAGTTTTATCGTGGTAGAACGGATGCTGAGCAGTAAGCCTGTCAAGCTTTTTCGCAGGGATAGCAACTACTTCAGACCACGACTTTATTAACAAATTTTTGGGCAGATTAGAACCTTCGCCCGTCATATTCTTGGCAACTAATATCAGCTCGCCCGCTTGAAGATTGCCACCCTCTGATTCAGCAATCCTCATCACGGCGTAGTCCTCGCTAGGGTTCAAGCATATCCCCATATTGGCAGGGAGTGTCCACGGGGTGGTCGTCCATATAACTGCACTTACAGGCTTGTCTAGTCCTAGTTTAGACAGAGTTTCTTTCGTCAGCGGGAACTTTACATATACTGATGTTGAAGTGTGGTCGGCGTATTCCACTTCTGCCTCAGCAAGTGCCGTCACACAAGACGGACACCAGTGGACAGGTTTCACACCCTTATACAAACTGCCATTCTTGAATACCCTGTAAAGCTCTCTTAATGTGGTAGCCTCGTAATCAAATGCCATAGTGCGATATGGGTTTTCCCAGTCGCCGTGAACGCCCAACCGCTTGAAACTAGTCCGCTGCACGTCTAGCCAGTGCATAGCGTATTCGCGACAAAGCTTGCGTATATCAGATTTGCTCGTTGTGGCTTTCTTTGCGCCTAAGTCAAGGTCAACCTTATGCTCTATCGGTAGCCCGTGGCAATCCCAACCCGGCACATAAGGGCTATAGTAGCCCGCACCCAGCTTAGTCTTAACTACAAAGTCTTTAAGAATCTTATTTAGTGCAGTGCCGATGTGAATATTGCCGTTAGCATACGGTGGACCATCATGTAACACATAGCTCTTTTTAGCTCCCTTGCGGCTAGCTATAAGCTTCTCATATAGTTTGTCACGCTCCCAACGTGCTATGCGCTTAGGCTCTTGCTCGGCAAGCCCCGCTTTCATAGGAAAATCAGTTTTAGGCAGATTTAATGTGTCCTTGTAGTCCATAATTTCCTCTTAACGCCTCTTTTTAGTGTATAAATTCTTAATATAACATAAAAAAATATGAAAGCAAAGGGAGAAAGAGCAACTAATTTTTTAAGGTTCATTTCGCAATCTTTATCTTGTTTTTTATGCATTTTGTATGTAAAATGAAACATATCAATATTAAGGAGGCTTCTAAATGAGAAAGATTTTGTTATCTATCGCACTTATTGTGTGTTTTTGTGCGAGCGTATTGGCTGCTGACAAGTATAGGTTTGCTACTGGCGGTGCTACGGGCACCTACTATGCTTATGGCACAGTGCTTGGCGGTTTGATTCAAGAGAAGACTAAAAAATCAGTCACCGTTCAAACCACTGGTGCATCTAAAGCCAACGTGTTGCTAGTGAACGAAGGGGAAGTTGAGCTTGCAGTGTCTCAAAATGACGTATTGAGCTATGCTTATCGTGGCACTAACCTGTTCAAGGGTCAAAAGCTCACTGGCTTTCAAGTTGTTGCTACGCTATACCCAGAGGTTTGCCAAATAGTCGTTCGCGGCGATGCTGGCATTAAGAGCGTTGCTGATTTGAAAGGCAAGAGGGTTTCTGTGGGCGATGCAGGTAGTGGCACAGAGTTTAATGCTGAACAGATACTTGGTGCTTATGGCGTGAAGTTTGCTGATATTAAGAAACAAAATCTAGGCGTTGGTCCATCTGCCGATGCTATCAAGGACAATAAGCTAGATGCATTTTTCTTTAGCGCAGGCGTTCCTACACCCGCTATAACAGACCTAATGACCAGCAACAACGTTACTATATTAAACATAGATGACGCTCACGCAAAGGCTTTAATAAAGAGTTATCCATTCTACACACAGTTTTCTGTCCCGCAAGGCACTTATAAGGGGTTAAGCTCTCCTGTAAAGACGGTTGCTATACAGGCTACGTTATTTGTTAGCCCTAAGCTGTCTGTTGATGAAGTTTATGCTATAACTAAGGCTATCTTTGATAATAAAGCCGTAATAGCAAAAGCTCATGCTAAGGGAGCAGAACTAAATATAAACACTGCTAAGCAGGGGCTTGATGTTCCGTTCCACCCTGGCGCAGAGAAGTATTTTAAGGAAAAAGGCATTAAATAATGTCTAGCAAGACCAGCAGGGTGGGTGTTATAGTAGCACTCACCCTGTGTCTTGTTGCTTTTATTTCTATTATTAGTATTACTCCCAGCAGGCTGGTGTTGACTAATGCTGATACAGGCGAAGAATATGCACATTGGGCTTACAGCGATGGCATGGAATTTTCTGTAGAGTTTATTCATTCCGTCCACCGAAGCCCAGTGCGTGATACGTTTCAGGTGCGCGGGTGCAAACTATACCCCATAGCCACTACATTTACCAGCTACGGTGCTGGTATGCAAACGGAGCTTAACGAGGGGGAAGAGCTTAGGTATAACAAAGACGGCACGATGACGATTATAGGATTCAAGAACTCATTTAAGAGACTAAATTATATCGTTGGAACTGTTTCTGACCATATTTTATATATAGGTGGACAGAATATTAGTTTAAGGGATTTGTGTGGCAGGAACGCACATATTTCAATATTTGTAAGATAGGAGATTGCAATGGACACCGAACGCATACCGACAGAACAAGAGTTACTGGCTCAGTTTGACAGAGAGTCCAATGTCCGTATATTCACAGGCGTATATGACAAGCTTGTCAAGGCTCTTTTATTTGCATTTATGATGTATGTGCTGTGGATGACGCTAATTGCTACGCCTAATGAGCAGGTGCGCCGCTCGTCATTTGTAGGGCTAATGGTGCTACTAGGGTTCATTATGTATCCTAGAAAGCTTGGCAATTCAGGCAGGGTGAATTATATCCCTTGGTATGATATTGTGCTGGGGCTTTTAGGCTGTGCCGCATTTTTCCATTTTGTTGTTGATTTTGAGGGGTTGATTGAGCGTTCAACAATGCTTACGCGCTTTGATGTATGGTGCGGTGTAGTGGGCGGGCTTATCCTAGTAGAACTTTGCAGGCGGGTAGTAGGCATTCCGATATTGGTTGTTGCTGGTGCGTTTGTATTCTACGCTTTCTATGATGGTTTTTCCGTTAGACGTGTAATCCATCATCTATTTTACACGACCGATGGCATTATTGGCACGCCGATAGGGGTCTGTTCTACGTTCATAGTGTTGTTTATCCTGTTAGCATCTTTCCTTGAAAAGAGTGGCGTAGCAAAGTTTTTTATAGATTTAGCTAATTCTGTTGCAGGGTTTGCCTCAGGCGGTCCTGCTAAGGTTGCTATTATTTCAAGTGCTTTTGAGGGTATGTATTCGGGCAGTTCAGTTGCCAATACTGTTTGTAGCGGTAGTGTCACTATACCGATAATGAAGAAGATGAACTATAAGCCTGAGTTCGCAGCGGCTGTTGAGGCTGCCGCCTCTACTGGCGGGCAGATAATGCCACCTATTATGGGGGCAGCAGCGTTTTTAATGGCTGAGATTACTAATATACCTTATGCTACCATTGCTCTAGCGGCGACTTTGCCTGCGGTGCTTTACTTTGCTGGCATATTTATGATGGTTCACTTTGAATCTAAAAAATTGGGGTTGAAAGGGCTACCGAGAGAGAGTCTGCCTAAATTGCATCTGTTGCTTATACGACACGGCTATCTGTTCATACCAGTTTTAGTTCTGGTTTATTTGATGGGGGCTGGCAGAACGCCGTCATATTCAGCGTGTTTAGCCGTTTTAGCGACTATTGTTGTGAGTTCGTTGCGTAAATCAACGCGTCTTACTAAGACGACTTTTATTGAAGCCGTTACAAATGCTACCCGCAATACTGTTGGGATAGCGATAGCTTGTGCAGTTGCAGGCACTATCGTAGGCACGGTAACGCTCACGGGCGTGGGGCAATTGCTCATAAACTCGCTGGTGTCGCTATCGCATAATAATCTGCTTTTGGCACTCTTTCTGACAATGATTGCTTGTATAGTGCTAGGCATGGGCATCCCCACTACGGCGAACTATGTAATAATGGCGACTATCACAGCACCCATTGTGGTGCAGATGGGCATACCGCTGTTAGCGGCGCATATGTTTGTATTTTACTTCGGCATAGTGGCTGATATTACCCCGCCTGTTGCGCTTGCGGCGTATGCAGGGGCGGCTATAGCCAAATGCAACCCTATCAAAACCGCTATAACTGCTACTAGGCTAGCGATAGCGGCGTTTTTAATGCCATATATGTTTGTTATGAACCCTGCGATGCTTTTAATTGATGCATCAGCGGGGCAGGTAGTGCAAATTGCGCTCACTTCATTTATAGGTATGACTAGTCTTGCAGCAGGCTTAGAGGGCTATATGCTTACGCGTATGTCGCCACTTGAGCGGCTAGCGGCAGTGGCGGGCGGGCTATTGTTGATAGACCCGCACCTGTTGACCGATGTTATAGGGGTTGGCTGTATCTTGCTAGCGGTGGGAACGCAAATAGTAAAACGCAGGGGCGATAGACCAGTGTTATAAAAATGGCAGAGACAAGGGTGAATAGTATGTCCCCGTATTTAGTTGCATAAATAATCATACTGCACTGGCAGAATATTGTCAAGGGCAGGGATTGCAAAAAACGTTTGACTTTACCCCTTAATCAGCTTATAAATTAGGGGGGCACAAACAACGAGGGGATATTGATATGCGAACCGTAGCTATTATTCAGGCAAGAATGGGTTCGGCGCGTCTGCCGGGTAAGGTAATGAAGGGGCTAGAAGACGTTGTCGGTAAGCCAATGTTATGGCATATCATTGACAGGCTTTCCCGTAGTAGCACGTTGAACGGCATCTATTTGGCGACCTCTAAAAATCCAGAAAATAACCCTATTAGGTTATTATGTGCCTTTGAAGGCGTCAGGATGGTAAGCGGTAGTGAAAATAATGTGCTGTTGAGGTATTACGAGGCAGCTAGCAGGACAGAGGCTGATATTATAGTGCGCGTCACGGGAGATTGTCCGCTGGTTGACCCCGTGTTTGTTGATGAACTTGTGAACTACTTCAAGGACAACGATTGCGATTACGTAGATGCACCACCTAGCAAGGGGCTTATACACGGCTTAAATGTTGAGGTCTTTAGCAGAGAGGCATTGGAGCGAGCGTTTGTAGATGGGCAAGACGATATTTCTCGTGAGCATGTAACCCCTTATATTTATAGACACCCTGAAATCTTTAAGGTGTTAGAATACGATGCCGAGCCTATATATCGCACCCCTGACCTACGTCTGTGCGTGGATACGGCGCAAGATTTAGCACTTATCCGTGAAATCTATAAGGCACTCTACGTGCCCGGCGAGATTATTAACACAAAGGACGCTATCAACTACCTAATAAAGCACCCCGAACTTGCGGCTCTCAATAGAGACGTGCAACAGGTGCTGGTGTCAAGAACCCTAGATGAGGGCTAGTGGTGCGCATCCTCATTAGAGATGATGCCCGCTCGCCATTTGACGAAACTTGTTTTGCGGGATTAGTTTCCTGCATATCTAAGCATATTAAAATAGATGACGAACAGGAGCTGTCTGTCTGGCTCACGGATGATGAGCAGATACGGTTCTTGAATGCTAGTTATCGCAAGGTAGATGCACCTACCGATGTGCTGTCATTCCCGATGAACGACGAGATTTTGTTCGGCGATATAGTCATATCGCTTGATACTGCGGCTAGACAGGCGCAAGAGCGTGAAATCTCGCTATCACGTGAGGTTGCGTTCCTATTCATACATGGCTTTCTTCACCTATCAGGCTATGACCATGAGGACAGTGAGGGTAATGAGCTGACTATTCAAGCTAATGAGATGTATAGCTTGCAGGAGGACGTTTTGCGGGGCTGGGTGGAGCAAAATGAGCACTAGCGGCTATATTGATGCATTTTGCGGACAGCTGGTGCATGAACAGGGGCTTGCTGTTAATAGCATTGATGCATATAGGCAGGATGCGACCGATTGGCAGATGTTTTTAGGCAGTAAAGATTTAGTAGCTGCTACCGTTGAGGATGTTATTGGCTATATGAGTGCACTGCGGGCAAAGGGTAGCTCTATAGAGACTGTTTTAAGGCGACTTGCGGGGCTGGGGCAGCTATACGACTATTTTATAATAGAAAAATACATTACTAAAAACCCGATAGAATATATTACTAAACCCAAAAAATGGGGGAAACTACCTAGCTATCTAAATTACGATGAGGTGGACAAATTGCTCGCAGCACCAGACCCAGCCTCAGATTCTGGATATAGAGATAGCTTAATTTTAGAAACGCTTTACGCCAGTGGAATGCGTGTGAGCGAGGTGTTGTCGGTAAAGATAGCCGATGTGGACTTCAAACGTGGGCTAGTCAAGGTGTTCGGCAAAGGCTCAAAGGAACGCTTGACACCGGTTTATGAGAAGCTGCGAGATAAATTGCTAAATTGGCTGCCTATCCGCCAGCGTGATTTTGTCAAGGGGAGCGATAGGGGCTTTTTGTTCCTCAATAAACGTGGCGAGCAGCTAACACGTCAGTATGTGTGGGAGATGGTAAAGGGCTATTGCCAACAGCTAGGTATTACGAAACACGTTTCACCGCACACGCTCAGGCATTCATTTGCTACGCACCTGCTGAGTGGCGGGGCTGATTTACGAACTATACAGCTATTTTTAGGACATGAGAGTATAGGCACTACGGAAATCTACACGCACGTAAGCGATGACAAAAAGCGCGATACGTTAACCCGCTTTCACCCGCGTTTTAGAAAAAACAATGGCTGATGTTATCTTTCGCCCATATTATCAGGGGGGTGTGCGCTACGATGGTGCTGTGGTGGCTGGCGGTGTGCCTATAAAGCTGAACTTTATAGATAATTTATATGTAGATGCACAGCCGATATGGGAGCAAGTAGGCGAAGGAAAGACTTTTGCTCCGCTCAACCCCGCAGAAATCTTTAATAATAGCAATCCGTTGCTTGTAGAGATAGGCATAGGCAATGGCGAGTTTGTGGCATATAATGCATGTAGGGATACCAGCTTTAATTGGTTGGGGATAGAAGCGTTCCGTCCGATATTTGTGAAAGCAGTTGCACGTTGCAAGAAAATCTCTCATGACAATATTCGTCTAGTGCAATTTGATGCAGAGTTGTTTGTGCGCTTATTGCCAGAGGGGAGCGTTGGAACGTTTTATATAAACTTTCCCGACCCTTGGCCTAAGCAGCGTCATCATAAACGGCGGCTATTGAAGAGTTGGTTTTTAGAGCTACTGGCTATGCACCTTGCCGATGGCGGTAGCATTATAGTTGCTACTGACCATGAGGACTACGCTATGGAGCTTGTGGAGAATTTTGCTGCGGTCAGCACCCTTGAGAGTGTGCTTGAGCAGGGCGGTGTTCGTGTGCCCTATATCAATGAGATAGTGGAACACTACCAGACGAAATATTATAGAAAATTTGCGTTAAATGGCAGACTATACTATTTTAATATGAGATTGAAGTCTAAATAACTATGAATAATTAGGAGAAATAAGTATGAAAGGTTATGGCGTTATTTCTATTGGCAATCCGGGTTGGCTTGAAAAGCCGAAACCTGTAGCGGGCGAGTTAGATGCCATAGTGCGTCCAACGTTAGTTGCCCCATGTTCATCTGACACGCACTTTATGCACGGTGGCTCTGGCGACAAGAACAACGTAATACTTGGACACGAGGCTATCGGCGTAGTGGTTGAGGTTGGCAAACTAGTAACGAAGTTTAAGGCGGGGGATAAGGTGGTTGTCCCTTGCACCACGCCCGACTGGTTTGGCGAAGGGGTTCAGGATGGCAGGTATAATTCGCACGATAATGCGCCACTTGGCAGTTTTAAGTTCTTATCGGCTAAAGATGGCGTTTTTGCAGAATATTTTCACGTGAATATGGCTGATGCAAATCTTGTGAAACTGCCTGATAATGTGAAGCCAGAGGCAGCTTTGATGACTGTTGATATGATGAGTACTGGGTTTCACGGGGTAGAGCTGGCGGAAGTTGGTTTTGGTCATAAAGTTGTAGTTGTCGGGATAGGTCCAGTAGGGCTTATGGCTGTGGCGGGAGCGGCTCTACGCGGAGCGGGGCAGTTAATTGCTATCGGCACGCGTCCTAATTGCGTTAAGATTGCTAAAGAATATGGTGCAACTGATATTGTGAACTACAAAGATGGCGATATAGTAAAACAGGTCAAAGATATAGCTGGTGGCAGTGTAGATAAGGTAATAATAGCAGGCGGCAATGCAGAGACGTTGAGAGACGCCATGTTAATGGTAAAGGCGGGCGGGGTTATAGCCAGTGTCAACTACTATGATATATCAGAGACTTTCAGTATCCCGACATGGGCGTGGGGGCTGGGTATGGCTAACATTGATGTGCGGGGTGGTTTTTGTCCGGGTGGCGGATTGCGCATATCAAGGCTACTTGCGCTACTTGCTCATGGCAGGATTGATACCACAAAACTGATTACACACCGCTTTAACGGCTTTGACGCAATAGAGGAGGCATTTCTGCTGATGGATAAGAAACCAGCAGATTTGATTAAACAGGTCAAAGATATAGCTGGTGGCAGTGTAGATAAGGTAATAATAGCAGGCGGCAATGCAGAGACGTTGAGAGACGCCATGTTAATGGTAAAGGCGGGCGGGGTTATAGCCAGTGTCAACTACTATGATATATCAGAGACTTTCAGTATCCCGACATGGGCGTGGGGGCTGGGTATGGCTAACATTGATGTGCGGGGTGGTTTTTGTCCGGGTGGCGGATTGCGCATATCAAGGCTACTTGCGCTACTTGCTCATGGCAGGATTGATACCACAAAACTGATTACACACCGCTTTAACGGCTTTGACGCAATAGAGGAGGCATTTCTGCTGATGGATAAGAAACCAGCAGATTTGATTAAACCGGTGGTATTCATTGACTAGCTGAGTAGTTTTCTTCCCCCCCCCCCCATACTGGGGGGAGAGGGACACTATGTATATAGTGCTAACAAGGGGAGCATTAAGCCCCCCCCCCATACGAAGGGGACACTGAAAAGAAAAACTCTCACCTATAGAGCTTAAGTGCTCTTCCCCCTACTGGGGGGAGGAAAGAATGGCATTCTATAAAGGCTGCTTGGATATTTGCCGATAGGATGCGGGAAATATTTTAATGACTTTGTGAGAATAGGAGAATATTAGTAATGTTCGTTGCGCCTTTTAGCACAATAAAAGTTCGCTTTAGGCGCACGCTAGCCAAGCTGGTGCTCACTCTGGTGTTCGTTATCCTGTCAACCGCACACGTATTTGCAGTGACTTATGAATTTAATAATGGAACTATTCTGGTTGACGGTATTCCATACTCATTGGCTGATTTTACCTATACTTACGATGGTGCTAGCTATACATCTGGCTCTGGACTGAACTGGTATGTAAGCGGTGTAAATGTTATAACGGGCGAAGCTTTGAGTGGTATTGAGACGCTAGTTGCGGGCAGTAGCGATGGGGGACCTGGTAGCTATAACATTGTCAATAATACTTTAACGATACGTCACAATGTCACGGCTGATACATTAGCTGGTGCTGTCAGTGTAGGATACGGCACAGGACGGCTGGAAAACAATACTGTTTATATAGACAATCTCTCCACGATAGTTGGCAATGTGATAGGCGGTGCCGTGCGGGGAGAGTTGCGCCGGCTTAACTCACGAAACAATAGCATTTATGTGTATGATGCTACCGCTATAACAGGCGATGTTATAGGCGGGAGTAGCGATAGTGGTAGTGCTATAGGCAATCTTGTGCACATTGAGAGCGGAACGATTACGAGTGCGACTGGTGTGATTGGCGGTAGTGGCACTATAAGTGCAAGTGACAACACCGTTCGTCTGGACAATGGCACTATAGACGGCAATATGTATGGTGGCTACACAGATAATGGCACGGCGACTTACAACGGAGTTCAAATAATTCATGGAAATGATAGTGCCCATATTACTGGCGATATATATGGCAGTTGGAGTGGCAATGGCAAAGTATCTAACAGCTGGGTTACTATGTTTGGTAATGTCAACATCATAGGTAATATATATGGTGGTTATAGCGATAATATGACATCAACAGGCAATAGTGTATCTTTAACAGGCAATAGCATAGTTGGTGCTCCTAATGTTGTCGGCAGTATATATGGTAATACCGGCAATATATATGGTGGTTATAGCAGACTTGGGGACGTTTCGGGCAATAACGTATTTATATCGGCTGTTGATAATATTACTGGCAATGTATATGGCGGTTATTCTGATAGCGGCACGAGCAGCAACAACTCTGTCAGCATTAGGAGTAGTAGTGGTAATTTTTTCGAGGACGTGTATGGCGGATATAGCCGTGACGGCATTGCAAGGGAGAACATAGTTTTTATAGATGGGAATATTAATATTAATCTTACTATCGGTCTTGAAGCACAAATAGCCGGTGGCCGTGGTGTTAGTGCAATTGCTAACAAATTAGTGATAATGAATAATGCTGGCAATATTCGTAATGTTGCGGGTGGCTTAGGTGTTACGGAGGCTGATGGTAATACTTTGGAGCTTTTGGGTAATAGCGCATATCGTATTGGCTGGTGGGCCTATGGCGGCAAGACAGAGTCCGAAGACAGTCCCAGCCATGCGTCGTATAATACCGTTATAGTGTCTAACCCAAATGTAATTGTACAGAGACTGGCGGGTGGTTCGACGCAAGATTGGGGCATAGATACCACTGCTAACAACAATACAATAATAATAAACGGAGGGACGTTCATCGGAGGAGTAATTGTCGGTAGCGCTCTTACGACTAATGGCAATACGCTTACCATAAATGGTGGCACTTTTGACACTGCTATTATTGTTGGGGGGACTTCCACCACCCTGAACAATACGTTCAACTTAACTACAGAGATAAGGGCTAAAAGTGTCAGGGGTTTTTCTACGTTTAACTTAACAGTCAACACTGTAAATGCTGTAATTAGGGCTGAAGAATATGTGACGTTTGAAGATAATTCTATTTTGAAGTTAAAGGTTAGCAGGGGTGCTCCGCTATTTGAGCGAGGCGACACCTTTACTATAATTGAAACGAGTGATGGCATAATAATAAATGGTCCTGTAGATGGCACTAGAATGCTGGCAACTAGCGGTATGACTTTGTGTTACGATGTTGTATTAGGCTATAACACTGCAAAGATTCTATATGCGACTGTAATGAGCGATGGGTTGGTGGCGAACCCGCAGTTAAAATCATTATCAGAGGGCTTTTTAGCGGGTATGACAGCATTGCAGTTTGGTGCAAATGTTGCTACTGAGAATGCACTTCAAAATATGGCTATAACCACAAAGAAAGGTTCGGGAATTTTTGTAGGCACCGGTGGCAATGCCACGCGCTATAAAACAGGTTCTTATATTGATACGATAGGGTTTTCAATAGCCGCTGGAATAGCTAAAAAGGTTTTTTTTGACTATGGCGAGATGGTGGCGGGCGAATTTTTAGAGTATGGGCAAGCCGGCTATGACTCATACAATAGCTTTAATACTACGTCTGCTATCAACGGCGAGGGCAAAACTCAATACATAGGGTTAGGCACTATGGGGCATTTTCAGTCTGTAAGCGATAACTTTATTGAGGCATCTATCAGAGGTGGTATGTATAAGACGCACTATGAGTCTAACGATTTTGAGGAATACGTAGACTTTGATGCGTCTGCCCCGTATTTTGCCATTCACTTTGGTGTTGGACATATTCAGTTTATAGGAGCTAGAACGACATTCACTCCGTTTGTTAAGCAGTTTTTGACGATGCAGCTCGGTGATACCGTTAAAGTGGCTGGCGATGAGATAAAGTTTGAAAATATGCTGTCTACTATCACGCGTGCGGGAGTTCAAATGTCGCATGGGTTTAGCGATGTCTTTTGGACATCTATCAAGCTGGCTTATGAGTATGAGCATAACGGCAAAGCTAGGGCGACTCTGTTTTATAGAGATGGGGCGACTATGTTTGATAGAGATATTGAGGCACCGAGCCTGACGGGTAGCACCTTTGCGGCTGGGTTAGGCTTTGACATAACGCCTAGACGTTTCCCCATATCAACTAGTTTTGATGTAGACCTAGCAACGGGACAGCGCGAAGGCGTCTCTGGTAGCCTGCAGTTTACGTGGAACTTTAAGGCTAAAGATGTTAAGGTTAAGAAACAACGATGAGCTGGGGGGGGGGGGGCAGAAAAGAATGGCATTCTCTAAAGATTGCTTGGATATTTGCCGATATGACACGAGAAATATTTTAATGACTTTGTGAGAATAGGAGAATATTAGTAATGCTCGTTGCGTCTTTTAGCACAGATAAAGTTCGCTTTAGGCGCACGCTAGCCAAGCTGGTGCTCACTCTGGTGTTCGTTATCCTGTCAACCGCACGCGTATTTGCAGTGACTTATGAATTTAATAATGGAACTATTTTGGTTGACGGTCTCTCATACTCATTGGATAATTTTACCTATACTTACGATGGTGCTAACTATACATCTGGCTCTGGACTGAGCTGGTATGTAAGCGGTGTAAATGTTATAACGGGCGAAGCTTTTGGTTTTATTGAGACGCTAGTTGCGGGCAGTAGCAGTGGGGGACCTAATGGCTATGACATTGTCAATAATGTCTTAACAATACGTCACAATGTCACGGCTACTGACACATTAGCTGGTGCTATCAGTGTGGGATACGGCACAGGAAAGCTGGAAAACAATATTGTTTATATAGATAACCTCTCCACGATAGTTGGCAGTGTGATAGGCGGTGCCGTGCGGGGAGATTTGCGCCAGCTTGACTCACGAGGCAATATTGTTTATGTGCGTGATGCTACCGCTATAACAGGCGATGTTATAGGCGGGAGTAGCGATAATGGTAGTGCTATAGGCAATCTTGTGCGCATTGAGAGCGGAACGGTTACGAGTGCGACTGGTGTGATTGGCGGTAGTGGCACTATAAGTGCAAGTGGCAACACCATCCGCCTTGACAATGGCACTATAGACGGCAATATGTATGGTGGCTACACAGATAATGGCACGGCGACTAACAACGAGGTTCTAGTAATTCATACTATCAACAATGCCAATGCCAACCGTGTTACTGGCGATATATATGGCAGTTGGAGTGTCAATGGCAGTGTGTCTAACAGCAGGGTTTTTATAGATGATAATAGTAGCATTATAGGCAACATATATGGCGGTTATAGCGATAATATGACATCAACAGGCAATAGTGTATCTTTAACAGGCAATAGAATACTTGGTGCTATTCCTAATGTTGATGGCAATATATATGGTGGTAAGAGTGGACTTGGGGACGTTTGGGGCAATAGCGTATCTATATCGGTTGCTGATAATATTACTGGCGGTATATATGGCGGTTATTCTGACAACGGCACGAGCAGTGGAAACTCTGTCAGCCTTATGAGTGGTGCTGTCGGGGGCGTGTATGGTGGCTATAGCGATAATGTTACGGCAACGGGAAATACAGTTGTTATAGATGGGGACAATGTTACGTTTGCCACTACCAGTCTCCCACTTGCCTATCAAGCCACTGGTGGCTATGGTGATTATGCAATTAGTAACAGGCTAACTATAAAGAATATTGACAATACCACTATTGCTGGTGTTGCGGGTGGCTATGGTATTACGAGGGCTGATGGTAATACTTTGGAGCTTTTGGGTGATAGCGAATATCACATTGAGCTTGCTTATGGTGGCGTAACATCTGATAGCAATGTCAGCCATGCGGGGAATAATACCGTTATAGTGTCTAACCCAAATGTAACTATAGAGAGCCTGACGGGTGGTTGGACGCGTGATGATGGCACAGGCACTAGTGCTAACAACAATACAATAATAATAAACGGAGGCACGTTCACCACGTCTGTAATTGTCGGTAGCGGTCTTACGACTAATGGCAACACGCTTACCATAAATGGCGGCACTTTTGACACTGCTGATATTGTTGGAGGCACTACTACCACCCTGAACAATACGCTCAACGTGACTAAGGAGATAATGGCTAAAAGTGTCAGGGGTTTTTCTACGTTTAACTTAACAGTCAACAATGTAAATGCTATAATTATGGCTGACGATGTAACGTTTGAGGACAACTCTACGTTGAAGTTAAAGATTGGCAAGGGTGTTCCGCTATTTGAGCAAGGCGACACCTTTACTATAATTGAAACGAATAATAGCATAATAAATGGTCCTGCAGAAGAGACTATAATACAGGCGACTCGCGGTATAACTTTGCTTTACGATGTTGCATTAGGCTATAACACTGCAAGAGTTCTATATGCGACTGTAATGAGCGATGGGGTGAACCCGCAGACAAAAGCGTTATCAGAGGGTTTTTTAGCGGGCATGACAGCATTGCAGTTTGGTGCAAACGTTGCTACTGAGAATGCACTTCAAAATATGACTATAGCAACAAGGGATGGCTCAGGCATGTTCGTTGGCAGTGGTGGCAATGCTATGCGCCATAAAACAGGCTCTTATATTGATACGATAGGGTTTTCAATAGCCGCAGGAATGGCTAAAAAACGTCTTTTTGACTATGGCGAGATGGTGGCGGGCGAATTTTTAGAGTATGGGCAAGCCGACTATGACTCATACAATAGTTTTAATACTACGTCTGCTATCAACAGCGAGGGCAACACCCAGTATATAGGGTTAGGCACTATGGGGCGTTTTCAGTCTGTAAGCGATAACTTTATTGAGGCATCTATCAGAGGCGGTATGTATAAGACGCGCTATGAGTCTAACGATTTTGAGGAATACGCAGACTTTGATGCGTCTGCCCCGTATTTTGCCATTCACTTTGGTGCTGGGCATATTCAGTTTATAGGAGCTAGAACGACATTCACTCCGTTTGTTAAGCAGTTTTGGACGATGCAGCTCGGTGATACCGTTAAAGTGGCTGGTGATAAGATAAAGTTTGAAAATGTGCTATCTACTATCACGCGTGCGGGAGTTCAAATGTCGCATGGTTTTAGCGATGTCTTTTGGACATCTATCAAGCTGGCTTATGAGTATGAGCATAACGGCAAGGCTAGGGCGACTGTGTTTGATAGAGATATTGAGGTGCCGAGCCTGACGGGTAGCACCTTTGCGGCTGGGTTAGGCTTTGACATAACGCCTAGACGTTTCCCCATATCAACTAGTTTTGATGTAGACCTAGCAACGGGACAGCGTGAAGGCGTCTCTGGTAGCCTGCAGTTTACGTGGAACTTTAAGGCTAAAGATGTTAAGGCTAATAAATAATGATGAGCTGTTAGGCAAGTTTCGTTCTAGGTGTATGCTGGTAGGGCTTGCGCTCTCTTTAGTCTTTGCTGTTCTATTTGTTGTCCCTGCGTTTGCTGTGACATACACGATTCCGAATGTTGCCTATAACTTGAACGATAATTTTACATACTCGTTTGGCGGTGGAACTTATGTTATAGGCTCTAGGTTTGACACTGTTTGGACGTGGACTGGTGTTGAACTCAATATTAGTGAAAATTCAATCCTCACTGGCAAAACGTTGTCCGCTGGTAGCAATGATGGGACAACTACGGATAACGTTAGCAACGACACCCTTCATATATATGGTAACATTACAATCACAGCCACAAGGCTAGCTGGTGGCATTAGTATAGGTAGCAGTGCTGGTCAGGTGAGTGGCAATGTTGTTAATATTGACAACAGAACAACTATTAACGGTGACGTAATCGGCGGGGCGGTGCTGGGAACGGCGCATAGCGGAAATGCAACAACCAATAGAGTCACTGTGAATAATGCCTCTGCCAATGCGGATAACGCCTCTACTATAAATGGCAGTGTTTATGGCGGGTTTAGCGATAATGGCAGCGCGAATGGCAACATTGTTGATACCTATAGAGGCAACATTACAGGCAGTATCTATGGCGGTAAAGCCACCGTCGATGCGAGAAATAACGAAGTCAACTTACGTAACGGCACTATCGGTGTTAGCGTCTATGGTGGCTGGGCTGATACTGGGAAAGCTCAAAGCAATCATGTTTATTTAGAGAATATTATTGCAAACAGTAGCGTCTATGGTGGCTGGACTGATAACGGGACAGCTGAAAGCAGTGTTGTTTATTTAAAGAATTTCACTGCAAACAGTAGTGTCTATGGTGGCTGGGCTGATAACGGCATGGCATACATCAACGTAATCACGCTCGATAACGGCACTGTATTTGGTAGTATATATGGTAGCAGAGCTACTAGCGGTGCCCATGGTCGGGTTACGCTGGATAACAATTCTAGTGCTAGTGGCAACATATACGGCGGCTGGACGGAAAACGGTGAGGCAAGTTTCAATGAGGTAATATTTAATGCTAACGGCACTCATACCTCTGGTAGCGTCTATGGTGGCTACAGCAACACTGGCAACGCCTCAGTCAACCTTGTTCAGCTGAGCAACAGCACTATCACCGGTGATGTGTATGGGAGCAGGAGTGCTACAGGTGGCTCGGGTGGCAACATTGTTCGATTATTCGATAATACCAGCGTAACTGGCGATGTATATGGAGCTTCTACTCATAATGGCAATGTGGGCGGCAATATTGTAAATATAGCGTTAACAGCAGGCACTATTGGTGGCGATGTCTATAGTGGCTGGACTGATAATGGCAGTGCAACTAACAACTGGATTCAGCTGAGTAGCGGCAGCACTATATCTGGTAGTGTATATGCTAGCAGAGCTAGTGGCGATGTTACTGATAGCTGGTTTCTGATGTATGGCGATGTTGGTGGCGATGTCTATGCTGGCTGGACTGATAATGGCAGTGCAACTAACAACTACGTTTGGGCGATTGGCGGCGATATATCTGGTAGTGTATATGGTAGCAGAGCTACTAGAGATGTTGCTGATAGCTGGGTTCGGGTGTCTGACAATATTGGTGGCGATGCCTATGGTGGCTGGACTGATAATGGCAGTGCAACTAACAACTACGTTGAGTCGCTTGGCGGCACTATATCTGGTAGTGTATATGGTAGCAGAGCTACTAGCGGTGCCACTAATAGCTACGTTATGATGTATGGCAGTTCTGGTGGCAACGTCTATGGTGGCTGGACGGAAAACAATACGGCAAGTGGCAATTATGTAGATGCTGGCGGCAATCATAGCAGTGTCTATGGTGGCTACAGCAACACTGGCAACGCTACAAACAACTACGCTCAGCTGAGTAACGGCACTATCACCGGTGATGTGTATGGGAGCAGGAGTGTTACGGGTAGTGTTTATAACAGCTATGTTCAATTAAACAATAGCAGCGTAACTGGCGATGTATATGGAGCTTCTAATCAAAATGGCAATGTGAGCGGCAACTCTGTAGAGATAATATCAGCAGGCACTATTGGTGGCGATGTCTATGGTAGCCGGACTGATAATGGCACTGCAACTAACAGCTACGTTCAGCTGAGTAGCGGCACTATATCTGGTAGTATATATGGTGGCAGCGCGACTAGTGGCAGCGCAACTGGCAACATTGTTGATACCAATGGAGGCAACATTACAGGCAGTATCTATGGCGGTAAAGCCACCATCAGTGCGAGCAATAACAATGTTAGCTTACGTAACGGCACTGTCGGTGGTAGCGTCTATGGTGGCTGGGCTGATATTGGGGCAGTTTCAAGAAATGGTGTTTATTTAGAGAATATCACTGCAAACATTAGCGTCTATGGTGGCTGGGCTGATAACAGCACGGCATCTAACAACTACGTTCAGCAAAATAACGGCACTATATCTGGTGATATATATGGTAGCAGAGCTATTATCGGTGTCACTAATAGCTGGGTTCAGCTGGATAATAATTCTAGTGCTACTGGCAACATATACGGCGGCTGGACGGAAAACAATACGGCGAGTAATAATTATGTAATATTTAGTGCTAACGGCAGTCATACCTCTGGCAGTGTCTATGGTGGCTACAGCAACACTGGCAACGCCACAAACAACCACGTTCAGCTGAGTAACGGCACTATCACCGGTGATGTGTATGGGAGCAGGAGTGCTACGGGCAGTGTTTATAACAGCTATGTTCAATTAAGCAATAGCAGCGTAACTGGCGATGTCTATGGTGGCTGGACTGATAACGGCAGTGCATTTAACAGCTACGTTCAGCTGAGTAACGGCACTATATCTGGTAATATATATGGTAGCAGAGCTACTAGCGGTGCCACTAATAGCTGGGTTCTGCTGAATAGCAATTCTAGTGCTGGTGGCAACATATACGGCGGCTGGACGGAAAACAATACGGCAAGTGGCAATTACGTAATATTTAATGCTAACGGCAGTCATACCTCTGGCAGTGTCTATGGTGGCTACAGCAACACTGGCAACGCTACAAACAACTACGCTCAGCTGAGCAACAGCACTATCACCGGTGATGTGTATGGGAGCAGGAGTGCTACGGGTAGTGTTTATGACAGCTATGCTCAATTAAGCAATAGCAGCGCAACTGGCGATATATATGGAGCTTCTACTCATAATGGCGATGTGAGCGGCAACTCTGTAGGTATAATATCAGCAGGCACTATTGGTGGCAATGTCTATGGTGGCTGGACTGATAATGGCAGTGCAACTAATAACACTGCTCTCATAACAGGAGGGACACTTAACGACATCTACGTTGGTTATGGCACGTCCAACGCCAGCGACAATAGATTAGATATACAGAGTGGTGGCAGTTTAAGTATTGGTTCTGCTTATGGCGGTTATACAACGGCTACTGCTGGCATAGCAGACAATAATACTATTGTAATAAATAACCCTAGTGCGGTGATAGACAACCTATATGGTGGCTGGACTGATGGGAGCGACAACTCAAGCGCAACCAATAATGTGATAATAATAGGGGGAGGGACGTTCACCTCATCAGTGGTAGTCGGCACAGCTTTTTTATCCAGCTACAACACGCTGACCATAAATGGTGGCGATTTCACAACTGCCGATATTAAAGGCGGCAGTAATACTATGTATAGAAATATAATAGACGTAAATGCTCCAATAAATGTTAATGACATAACTAAATTTTATATATTCAACCTAACAGTTAATGGCAGAGACTATACGATTACATCAACTGGAAACGTTCAGCTTGCTGGAACTACGTTAAAACTTAAGGTAACTGCGCCATTCTTTGAAAGCGGAGATAGGATTAACATTGTTACAGCGGACAATTTGACAGGCGGTCCTGCTGCTGGGAGTGTTATGCCTATTAGACTTGGAGTGTCTAGGAGCTACAAAGCAACGATGATGTATGAGGACGATAACAACACGCTCTACGGACTTGTTCTTGGTGGTGGGATAAATCCACAAATAATATCATTATCAGAGGGCTTTCTGGCAGGTTTTGCGGCATTGCAGCTCGGTGCGAATACCTCTGTTGAAAATGCCTTACAGAATATAAGAGGGCTTGCAGATAAGGGGAAGTTAGATGTATTCGCGGTTGTTAGCGGTAACAGTATGCGCTATAACACAGGTTCTTATATTGATACGTTAGGGTATTCAGTCGCTGCGGGGCTTGCAAGGAAACGTCATTTGGGGCTATGGGAGCTAGTGCTGGGCGAGTTTTTAGAGTATGGGACGGCGACCTATAACTCGCATAATAGTTTTGTTGCCGACCCGCCTATAATGGGGGAGGGCAATACTAGATATATGGGCGTAGGTGCTATGGTGCGCCTCCAAGCTGCAAGCGGGCTGTTTGTTGAAAGCTCTGTCAGGGGCGGACAGACTGAGACGCACTATAAATCAGACGACTTTATTGAGCCTGTGGAGTTTGATACCTCTGCCAATTATATTGCTGGGCATGTTGGTATAGGTTATAGCTTGCTTATCTGGGACAGGGTTTCAATAACACCGTCTGTTAAGCAATTTCTAACTAAGCAGACGGGCGATAGTGTTAATATATATGAGGAAGATATAGAGTTTCAAGATATATTGTCTGTCCTCACGCGTGCAGGCGTTAGGGCGCTGGTGAACATTAGTGAGGCATTTAGTTTGTCCGCTAATATAGCTTATGAGCATGAATATACTAGCAAGGCTAAGGCTACTATACGTAATCGTGAGATTGAAGTGCCAAGTCAGATAGGCGATACTATAGTGGGCGGTATTGGTTTTGCTCTAAAACCTAAGCGTTTCCCTATATCTACTAGTTTTGATATAGACCTAGCAACGGGAAAGCGTGAAGGCATCTCTGGTAGCTTGCAATTCACATGGAACTTTTAAGTCTAATTTAATATAGTTTTTTTTTATTATTTGTGATATGCTCGCTATACTATGTCTAATACTACCAATGTAGAGCGCAAGAATGTGCTCTTGATAGATGACAGTGCTACTATCCACAAGATAGTGGAGCTTATTGTTGACAAGCGCACCTTTAGCCTCATAAGTGCGTTCAACACTGCTGATGCCTTATCTTTAATAAGCGACCCAAACTTGTCTGTTGTAATGATTGATAGCAGGCTATTTGCGGAGGCTTCGCAAGATTTCTTTGTGGCATTGCGTGCATTGGGTGGCAAAGTTGGCATAATACTATTGGTTGGGGCTTACGAGCAGTTTGTTGATATGGATATAGAACATGCGCTCATAGATGACTATCTTGTTAAGCCTTTTAACTCTATCACTATTAACCAAGTTCTTGATAAAATTATGGTGCGCAAGGGTTATCACTACAACAACTCTAGTAGCTCCGACAAAAAGAGTAGCTCGGAGAATGTGGGAGAGTCTGTGAAGGCACAAGATTTCGGCACTGATGGTAATGTGGCGATATTTGGCACTGATGATATAACGTCTGGCGATGGCAATGTCTATATAAATGAAAGTTTGTTAGAAGGCATGGTCGCTGGTGAACCCAGCGAGGGGCTGGTATCGCTTAACGAGCTTGATTTGCAGTCTGCCAGTGCGGCGGATTTTGAAGCTACCGTTATAGGCAGTGAGGAGCAGGGCACATTATTTAGCAATGAAGATTTAGACAAGTTTGTCCAAAAAGATGCACCCAAGGAGGAGCAGGGCACGTTATTTAGCGATGACGATTTAGACAAGTTTGTCCAAAAAGATGCACCCAAAGTGGAAAATTTATTTGAGACAGAAGATATGGCTATCGGGGAGATTACCGGCGAGATAGCTGGTGAGCTAGAGCAGGAAATGCTTGATAAACTGCAACATAGCCTGCAAGCTATTCAAACTACGCCATTTGAAGAGACAGAAAAGGTGCAGCCTGTTCCACAACAACAACAGCCACAGCAGCAAATGCCTCAACCGCTACCCGAGCAAGCACAAAGAAGGGGCGTTCTTACGACATCTGATGCGGAGCGTGAGGCGGATGATGAGGCAGAAAGACTATGGAGCGGAGAATATTCTGAAACTATTCGTGCTGCTGCCACTGGTGAGCGTGAAGAGCTGATGAGTTTGTTTGACGAAGTGAATCGTGGTTATTTAGAAGCGAAGAACAGCGGGGGCGAGCCGATTATGGGTGGCGAACATGTTCCTGCTCTATCTACGTCTGTAGCTGTGGCATCTGGTGTGCAGCAGGCGGCGGGTGCTGGAGCACTTACCATTGCGCTATCGCAGGAAGATTTAGTCGGGTTGCTAGGTCAATCGGCGAGCAAGAACCTATTAGAGAAAGCTGTTGCAGATGCTTTGACTAGCAAGGTCAGTGAAACCGTTAATAAATTAGTGCCTGAACTAGCTGAAAGACTTGTCAGGGAAGAGTTGAAATTAATTAAGGGAGCTAAGTAGAAATTTCATTAAAGGTTTTCTCTGTTATCCCGATACAGTAAGACAGGGCAATGGGATATGCTCTACTAATAATTTTAAGCAAGGACTGCTAGCAACGTGAGGGCAGACCTTGATAAATCAGAGAGCTGAAACATTACTTGAAGTGTTCATAATCGGGGAGTCTGACTTCACGGAGCAGCGCATAGCCTCTATCCGCGCCTTTGTCGGTCTGTTGAAGAAGGAGTTAGATGTTGTTGTCAATAATATTCCGAATGGACGTGAGGACAGGCTCTATTTCAAAAAAGTGCTAGAATTCTTTAGGAATATGATACACACCTACGATGAAGAGATACGGGGGCTAGAGGCGCGCAGGACGCGCATGCTAGACCATCTGCTAGATGTGCGTGCGGCATCAATGCTCTTGCATCCAGTGGAAGCTGATAATAGTATCACTGTTAATTAGAAATAGAACATCCCTTAAATATATACATAACATATACACATAAAGAACTCCTACCAGCCTAATTCCCTCATATCTACTAATTGTGCGTGAGCTATAGCACAAAAAAAGGGGGGGTTATCAAGAAAAAAATTATTGTTGACTAATTAGGGTTTGCAGGTATATCTTGCTAACAATTACTTTGTGGAGGATTTTATTATGAAGAAGTTATTACTTGTAGTATTAGCGATGTGTCTTGCTTTTGCGCTGGTGTCTTGTAGCAAAGGCGAAGGTAAGCCCGGTAGCATTGCTGCCATTAAGAAAGCGGGCAAGATAAGAATGCTTACCAATGCTACATACCCCCCTTATGAATACGTTAAAGGGAACGGTTTTGATGGGCTGGACATAGCACTTGGCAAGCTCATAGCTGAGAAGCTAGGCGTTCAGCTAGAAATCATTGATATGAATTTTGACTTGCTAATAGACGCTGTCAACACAGACAAGGGCGATTTTATTGCAGCAGGCATGAGCGTGACCGAAGAACGCAAAAAAATAGTTGAATTTACTA
>BNUJ01000003.1 GCA_025997275.1 Deferribacterales bacterium | reverse complement strand
GTAGGGGGTTAGGGTTTGTCCTGTTAGTTGCAGGCATGCCTGCATCTAGTATTTTTTCTGAATATGTGCTAGTCATATAGTAGCATTATGGATAAATTTATAATAAATGGTGGCAACAGGCTGAATGGTAGCGTGCGCATTAGTGGCTCAAAGAATGCCTCTCTGCCTGTAATGGCGGCTACAATACTGGCTAATGGCAGACACGTACTTTCCAATGTGCCTATGCTGAACGATGTGCGTACGATGAGCACGCTCTTAAAAGGTTTGAATATCAGTATTAGCACTGATAGCGGCAAATTGATACTAGATAATGGTGGCGGAGAGTTCTGCGAAGCACCTTATGAGCTTGTCCGCACAATGCGTGCTAGCATATTAGTATTAGGACCATTGCTTGCTAGGCGTGGCAGGGCTTATGTGTCGCTACCCGGTGGTTGCGCTATCGGTGCTAGACCGGTTGATTTACACATTGCAGCTTTAGAGAAGATGGGAACGCAAATAGTTGTGGAGAACGGCTACGTTGATGCGAAATGTCCCGATGGACGGCTACATGGTGCGGAGATAACATTTAAGACTATCACAGTTACAGGCACTGAAAATATAATGATGGCTGCTACCCTTGCTGAGGGAACTACAACTATTTATAATGCGGCGCAAGAGCCTGAAGTCGTTGATTTAGCCCGTCAGTTGCGTGCTATGGGTGCAAACATAACGGGCGAGGGGACGCATACTATCAAAGTTGAGGGTGTGGCTCAGCTAGCTCCTGCCGCATATAGCATCATGCCTGATAGGATAGAGGCGGGAACGTTGCTTTGTGCTGTGGCGGGTGTTGGTGGCGAAGTAGATATAGTAGATGCACCTGTGAAAGAATTATCGCCTATTATAGATGCCCTTGCCACTATGGGGGTAGATATAGACGTGGGGGGTAATCGGTTGGTTATAAAATCTAGCGGGCAGCTAAAAGCTAAAGATATAACGACTATGCCTCACCCTGGTTTCCCTACAGATATGCAGGCGCAGTTTATGGCGATACTATCGGTTGCAGAAGGCACGTCTGTTATAAATGAGACAATTTTTGAGAACCGATTTATGCACGTAGCCGAATATAAACGTATGGGTGCAGATATTACGATATCAGGGCAAACGGCGGTAGTTAAAGGTGTTAAAAGGTTATCGGGTGCGCCTGTAATGGCTAGCGACCTGCGGGCGGGGGCGGGGCTAGTGATAGCCGCCCTTGTAGCTGAGTGTAAAAGCGAAGTCCGCAGGGTGTATCATATTGACAGGGGCTACGATGCGTTAGAGCAAAAGTTAATGGCACTCGGTGCAGATATTAGGCGGACGAAGTCTTGACGGGCGGAACTTGACATGTTATTCTCCTAGTATTAGACTAATTTAACGGAGGATTATTTTATGTATAAAATTGGAGACAATAATCAGGGCGGTATGATAATACAGGGCAGGAGCGGCGTGCTCTCTGCGTTTATGAATCGTGTTTATATGCTAATGAGTGTTGCATTGGTGTTGACTGGTGCATCTGCTTACTATGTGAGCGTTACGCCGTCTGTCCAACAAGCGATATTTGGTAGCGGTTTGGTGTGGGGGCTGGTAGTTGCGACATTGTTACTAGTTGTGGTGTTAAGCGGTGCTATCAACAAGATGTCCCCAACTATGGCAATGCTTGCTTTTGTGGCATATTCGCTACTGAATGGGCTAATGCTTTCAAGTTTGTTTATTATCTACACGCAGGAATCCATAGCATCGGTGTTCTTTATATGTGCGGCAACGTTTTTTGCGCTTAGCATATATGGAACATTTACCAAGCGCGATTTAACTGGGTTGGGCGGTTTTATGAAGGTAGGGCTTGTAGGGCTTATTATCGCAAGCATTGCCAATATGTTCTTGCAGATGCCATCTATATACTGGATGACGAGCTATGTAGGCGTGGCGGTTTTTGCTGGTCTGATAGCTTATGATACGCAAAAATTAAAAGATATGGCGGGCGAGCTGGATGGGCAAGGTAGCGATATGATTGCGCGTTATAGCATAATTGGGGCATTGCAGCTTTATCTGGATTTTGTGAACCTGTTTATATATTTGCTTAGGATATTTGGCAGACGTAAGTAATAAATATATTGGAGCGTTGCAATGGCAGGCAGAAAAAATGACGTTTTAGCGCGGGATTTGCCCGTTGATAAGCTTGATAGGTTTATCAGGACGAATTATAAGAATATTATAATAGGTGCGGGTGCTTTAGTGTTAGCTGTAGCCCTTATATACGGCGGTGTGAGTCTATATAATGGCAGTCGTGCGGGCAATATTGAGCTTATTGGCGCGGCTGAACGGGCTATATCATCAACTGATGCATTGGAGGGATACGCCGAACTAGCCAATAAATATTCATTTGCCAAAGATTATATACGTTACGTGGCTGGTGCGTCATTTGTTTCTGCTGGTATGTATGATAGGGGGTTAGAGGAGCTAGGCAAGGTAGGCGGGAGCTATAAGGCTTTCGCTAAAAGTCTGCTGGTTGACTTAGATGTTGCTCAAAATATTGCTAGTGCTAGCGACCTAAAGGGTGAGTTTGCTCCGCTCTGGTATTACAGAGGCATATTGAGTGCAGAGGGGGTGGACAGGACTAATCTGTTGGCGCAGTTCCGTGCCAATTACCCTGATAGTGTGTTACTGGCACAGTTAGACAGGTGGGGGATACGCTAGGTGATACTGGTTACTGGCGGTGCTGGCTTTATCGGGAGCAATATTGTTCGTGGGTTTAATAAGCGTGGCGTAAAAGATATATTGCTCACGGACGATTTAACTTTTGGCTGCAAGCATAGAAATCTGAATCGTCTTGAGTTTGTTGACTATATGGACTACCGCGAGCTGATGTCCAACATTAGCAAGCTGAATATTACGCATATAATACATCAAGGTGCTTGCTCGGACACCACAGAGCCTGACGGCAGGTTTATGATGGATACCAACTATGAGTATAGCAAAAAATTATTGGCATATTGTAGCAACAATTCTGTTCCGTTTATATATGCATCTAGTGCATCAGTCTATGGCGATGGGAAAGCAGGTTTTAGAGAATCTCCCGAGTGTGAATATCCGCTAAACGTCTATGCTTTCTCTAAATGTCAGTTTGATAGGTATTATAGGCTTAATGCCGATAAGCTCCGCTCTCAAGTAGTGGGCTTGCGGTATTTTAATGTGTATGGTCCGCAGGAAAACCATAAGGGGAAGATGGCTAGTGTTGCAAGTCATCTTTTTCAGCAGGTTAAAGCAAATGAGCCGATGAAGTTATTTGAGGGCAGTGCAGATATATTGCGTGATTTTATACACGTGGATGATGTTGTTAACGTTAATTTGTTTTTCTTTGACCATCCTGAACTATCTGGTATCTTTAACTGCGGAACGGGCAGGGCGGAAAGTTTTGAGGCGATAGCAAGGGCGGTGCAAGCTAAATACAGCGAGGCAAGTCTTGAATATATGCCATTCCCAGATGAATTGCAAGGGAAGTATCAACGTTTCACACAGGCTGATTTAACCAATTTGCGCGCTGCGGGCTATGCAGATGAGTTTTTAGGTGTGGCGAGTGGTGTTGCTAGATACCTTGACGTGCTTGAAAATAGTGATGGCTATCTAGTCTAAATGCGTAACCCCCGCCTTGTCAGCACATATTCACTGATATTGTTGCTAGGCGATATCGTTGCCTATTATCTTTCGCTCAGCGTATCTTATGGCTTGCGACAGCTGGCTGATTACATCGCTGGCATTGCGGAGTTGCAATTCAATTTCATTCACTTTGTTTCTCTGTGGTGGCTACCTTTAATACTAATGATTCTACTATTTAGTAGCGGTCTATACTGGCGCAGAGACCCTCTGTGGATAGAGGCGGGCAGAGTGTTGCGCTCAGTGGTGCTCGCTTTTGTTATAGCACTTGCAGTGGTCTCACTCGGCAAGATGAGCGATAGTGTGTCGCGACTCTTGTTGTGCGTTCTTTTTGCCGTTCTCTTCGTGTTTATAACCATAATGCGTATTATAATAAAATTGCTATTAGCCAAAACTAATTACTTTCAGAAAAATACTCTTTTAATAGGTGATGAAAAGCGTCTTGAACGTGTTCATAAGATATTTACCGATGCATCAGGCTATATGGGGCTACGTATTGTCAAACAAGAAGTTTTATCTGATAGATTAAATGTAGAGACACTAGATAATCTGATTGATGATAATAATATCCAGCTTGCTATAATGGTTCCAGCTGACATTCAGACGGCTACAGAGCATAAACTGCTAAAACATATCCATACGCGGGTAGTCAGCGTTATATATGTGCCCGTGCCAGATGTGCTTGATATGACAAATGCAGAGGCAGGTCAGCTCTTAAATGGGCAATTGGGTTATCTATACATAAACAATTTGATTATCTCGCCTGTGAATATAATATTAAAACGTATATTTGATATTGTGGTGTCGCTCTTGCTATTGCCACTTGTGTTGCTTGTCTGTCTGCCACTGTGTGTGGCTATATATATGCTATATGGCACATTTCCAGTGTTCCGTCACGAGCGTATAGGGCATGGGGGCAAGCTGTTCAAGATATATAAGCTAAGGAGTATGTATGGCGATGCCGAAGCACGTCTTATAACGCTATTAGCAAACGATGAGAATATGTGCAAGGAGTGGAACGAAACCTATAAGTTAAAGAACGACCCGCGCGCTACTCCGCTGGGTAGGTTTTTGCGGAAAACATCTATAGACGAGTTACCGCAGATTATAAATGTGTTGTTAGGGGAGATGAGCATAGTAGGACCACGCCCAGTGCTGACAGAGGAGCTGGAAAAGTATTACGGGGAGGACAAGGTATATTATAAAATGACCTATCCGGGGATAACGGGGCTTTGGCAGGTAAGCGGGCGCAACGATACGTCTTATGCTGAACGAATAGCTATAGACAACTGGTATGCGTTCAACTGGTCTGTCTGGCTTGATGTGACGATACTATTATACACTCCGTATATAGTATTTTTCAGGCGCGGAGCATACTGATGAATAGTTATTTCGTTCAAACATTCGGCTGTCAGATGAACGAATACGACTCCGAGCGAATAGCGGCAACGCTAGAAGAGCGCGGATTGTTTCCTGCAGATGGCTATAAGACGGCAGATATTGTTATATTAAACACGTGTTCGGTTAGAGAAAGCCCGCAAAATAAAGTATCAAGCTACATAGGTATGCTTGGCAAACTGCATAGCAAGTCAGGCAAGCCGTCTATAATCGGCGTTATGGGTTGTGTAGCTCAACAGGTGGGGGCACAACTCTTACGCAAGTATCCGCAGGTTGATTTCGCTCTTGGGACTGATAACCTGCCAATGTTGGACTATGCACTTACTAGGGCGTTATCGGGCGAGCGCACGTCATCGTTAGATGTTGATGCGACTAGTTTTAATGTTGCGCCATTTAAGCGCAGAATTAATGTGTCGGTGTCTATCAGTATTATGAAAGGGTGTAATAATTTTTGTAGCTATTGCATAGTGCCATACACTAGGGGGCGCGAGATTAGTCGCAATGTTGGTGAGATACTGGCAGAGGCTAAAGCATTGGTTCACAATGGTGCTAAAGAAATAACGCTATTAGGGCAAAATGTTAATTCTTATGGTGCTGGTTCTAGTTCTAGTGTGGACTTCCCTGCTCTATTGGGGCAGGTAGCTCAGATAGAGGGGGTAGTTCGTTTGCGTTTTGTTACGTCTCACCCGAAAGATTTTTCTGAAAAATTAGTTCACACAATAGCTGGGCACGATAATATTTGCCCGCTGGTTCATCTACCGTTACAGTCTGGCTCTGATAGCGTATTAAAACGTATGAATAGAGGCTATACTTGGAATCAGTATTTAGATAAGGTTCAAACAGCACTTGAGTTCTTTCCGAAACTGCGTTTTGCATCAGATTTTATAGTGGGTTTCCCGTCAGAAACGGATGAAGATTTTGAGGCTACGCTTGCCGCAGTGGAGCAAATGAAGTATGAATCTATATTTGCTTTTAAGTATTCCTCGCGACCGGGCACAAAAGCAAATGAACTTGACGATAATGTGCCTGCGAGTGTAAAATCTGAACGACTTGCTAGACTATTAAAGTTGCAAGATAGTATTGCTAGTGAGCGGTATAGTGCATTGCTCGGCGTTTGTGCTAAAGTCTTAGTTGAGGGCGTATCTAAACAAGATGTCAGCACTATGTCGGGCAGGACAATCTATGGCAGGATAGTTAATTTTGAAACTACCCGTGCTGTTAATGTGGGTGAAGAGGTGGAAGTGGTGCTTACTGAGGTAAAGAAGAATACTCTATTCGGGCGGTTGAAATAGTGTTTAACGTAGTGCGGGCATTGTGGACTGCTACAAAAAAGTCTTATACTGATGCTATATATATGCGTGCCGCTGCCTGCACATACTATTTTTTAATATCCATAGTGCCTACTGCTATATTGATAGGTTTTGCGACCTCTGCTCTGATAGCCAGCGACAGCGAAACGTTCAGCACGGTTAAAGATATGGCTTTATATACGCAGATTATAAATATGTTGTCTGTAATGGACGTGCATATTCCTATGTCGTTTGCTTCTGTGGGCTGGTTTAGTTTGATTATCTGGCTATATAGTGCAGCCATACTGATAGGCGGCTTGCAGGCAGCGTTCAATAGGATATTCGGAACAAAAAGTATTAAAGAAACGCAAGGAAACACATTAGTAAGCGTTCTAATTTGGGCGAAAGATAAGATTTCATATAAATGGTGGAATAGGCTAAGGGGTTTAAAGTGGCGTGAAATATTAACTGGTGCTAGGCGACTATTTTTCAGCCAGTTGCTAGCGCACCTGTTTATACCCTTATTTTCTATAGCCTTAATAGTGCTTGCTACCATTACATCTACTATGGCACACTTTTTAATAAGTGTTCTACCTAGCGAGCTTCCGCTAATTGAGCTTAATTTAGTGTATTTTATAAATAAAGTGCTTTCGTTGTCGGTGATTGCCTTTGCAGCGTTCACGGTTTGGATGTTGTTGCCCTTGAAGCGACCGCGAGTGTTATTAGCATTTGTCGGTTCGGTTTTATTCAGCTTTTATTTTTGGTTCTTGCAGTCGGTAATGCTAAACTGGATGAGCGTTATGTTGGCGCGTTATTCATACTATGGTGCTTTAGGAACGTTGCTTTTGGTATTGTTATGGGCGCACATGATATTTTTTGGTTTATTCTTTATAGCCGAATATATCGCTGCAGTTGATAAAATATGGAAAACAGAATGAAGTTCGTCAGATTTAGAGAAAACAATACCAATAAGGTGGAGATGAAAGGGGTGCTGTCGGACAACACTATTAAACGTGTCTACGGCTCGTTTTTTCAGGCATATTCTGTAGGTGCTACTTATAGATATAATGACGTAATCTTGCTTGCACCAGTGTTGTCGCGTAATATCGTATGCATTGACGTTGATACTGGGTGCGTATCGGCTAAACTGCCAAGCTCAGTAGCGGCAAACGGTGCAACTATCCAGACGTATAATTCTAACCTATCTTGCACACCACGCGTCGCATTTATCGTCCACAGTCGCAACCGCAGTAGGCTGACGGGTGCTATTACATTGTTTGGATTTGCTTTAATGCTTGATATATCGGGCAACTTTGATGGATATTCAGTATTGAGTGAGTATATAACTGACGATATAAGCGTACTTGCTCGGCTAGGTGCTGCTGAAACAATCGCAAAACTTGCTGATAGGATAACATTTAATACGGGGGACATTATAGCGGTAAAGGCGACCGCTTGCTTTGAATGTAAGCAAGGACGTGTATCGTTTGAATACGAGGGAGCTAATGTTGAGGCTCTACTCGTATGATAAATTGCCTTATGTGCGGAGCGTGTTGTATCGCTTATGATATATCTACGTTGGATAAACCAGCGGGTGTGCCTTGCGAGTATCTGCTAGAGAGCGGTAGATGCGGTGATTATGATAGGCGACCTGCAGTGTGTGCAGCTTTTAAGGCAGATGAACTTTGTATAATGCTCTCAATGTTGCCACTCAGCGAGCGAGTGCGGGTGATAAGAGAGGTGTATAGATGCTCATAGGGCTTACTGGCGGGATGGCTAGCGGCAAAAATTATATTGCAAGTCTTTTTGAAAAACGTGGCTGTTATATTATAGATGCTGACAATGTGGCGCGTGTAATCATTGCGCCAGACGGCTCAGCTTATGATGCTGTCATAGCTCTATTCAGTTCAGACATACTAGCGGAGGATATTATAGACAGGAAAAAGTTGCGGGAAATAACCGCCAACGACCCAGCAAATCTTAAAAAGCTAAATGAGATAATGCACCCCGCCATAAAAAAATACGTTAAAGATGAGATAGCTCGCACTTATGCAAAGGATAGCAAAGCGGTGATTATATATAATGCCCCGCTATTGATAGAGGCAACAGACCTGTCATTATACGACAAAATAATTGTTGTTTATTGTGATGAGGAAACGCAGCTGGAACGACTGAAAAGTAGGGGTTATCCGCCCTATGAGGAGGCACTCAAACTGTTAGCCCAGCAGATGCCATTCAGCGATAAGCGCAAATACGCAGACTATATCATAAATAATAGTGGCTCTCAGGAACAAGCCGAGAAAGAGGTCGCACAGGTATGGGGAGCGTTAACGGATATTTGGTGACGTTTAGAGGCAATTTCGTGTGGCATACTTCAACGTGAGCCGCAGAACAGTTTATCGCTGGCTGACTCTAATAGTATTAGCACTTGACTTTTTTTGCTTACTTGTTAGACTGGGGGACTATGAAAATTCTACACTTTGATATGGGCAGGGAGTGGCGCGGTGGACAGCGTCAGTGTATGTTGTTGCACATTGGCTTGCTTGAGCGAGGGGTGGAGTCTTGTCTGGTGTGCCGCCAAGACGGTGAGTTCTCCAAAAAAGATATTAAAAATATGCAGACAACAAAGTTTGGCGGAGAAATATCGCCTATTACCTATAAGAAGTTTAAGGCTATTATCAATGAAATCAAGCCTGATATTGTTCACTCTCATGAAGCAGCATCCCTCACGCCATTATTGCTGGCTAAGCTGACAGGTGGCAAATACCAGCTGGTTAATACGCGCCGTGTGGATTTTTCGGTCAATAAAAATTTCATTAGCCTAAAGAAATATAAAAATAAACAGGTCAATATCGTAGCCGTTTCAGACGGGATAAAGAACGTCCTTATAAATGACGGAATACCAGCAGAAGACATAAGGGTAATACATTCCTGCACTACGCCTATAAAGCCCGTGTCTGGCACAGCTGTAGCTGATGCTAAAAAGTTATTAGGTATAGAGAAAGATGCTCTCGTGTTCGGCACGGTAGCGAACTTCTCCCCGCATAAAGATTATCATACATTATTGAACGCATATAAGATTTATCTGAGCAAAGCAAATGCCTTGTCTAATCTATTGTTAGTGGGCGATGGACCGCTATTTGACGAGATTAAATATGAGGCAAAGGTATTAGGCTTAGCTAATAGTGTAATATTTACAGGTTTCAGGACAGACGTGCCACTAATGCTTAGCTGTATGGATATATTTGTTGTTTCGTCCTACCTAGAAGGGCTGAACACGTCTATCATAGATGCATTTTTTTTATCTAAACCAGCTGTGGCAACCAATACTGGTGGGATACCAGAGCTAGTAGAGGACGGCGTGACTGGCTACCTATCGCCAGTGCGCAATCCACAGATATTCGCGGACAAGATGTTGCAATTGGCTAATGAACCTGACAAGCGCAAGTTGTTCGGCAAGACGGCATACAAAAAAGCACAGGGTTTTACTGATAATGTTATGATTGAAAAATATCTCAAATATTACGAGGAGCTACTTGCGTGAGCTTGTCCGTTGCCATAATGTCGTTCAATGAGGAACACAACATTGGGCGTTGTTTAGCTACTGTCAAGGACATAGCAGATGAGATAGTAGTAGTTGATTCTCTATCAACCGATAGAACCATTGAAATAGCGAAATCTTACGGGGCAAAAGTTTATTCAGAACCCTTTAAGGGGCATGTAGCTCAGCAAAATTCATCGCTTGATAAATGCACATCGGACTGGGTCTTGTTTATAGACTGCGATGAGGCGGTAAGCCCAGAACTAGCAGTTTCTATTAAACAGGCGATAACTACTGGTAGAGAACAAGTCTATATATTAAGCAGACGTTCGTTTTATATGGGACGCCTTTTAAGGCATGCGTGGCATCCTGATTCTAAACTGCGCTTGATGAAACGGAACTGCGGTGCGCGTTTTGCGGGACAAGACCCGCATTTATATCTAAAATGGGACGGCAGATACGGGATGTTAAGCGGAAACCTTATCCACTATTCATATAAAGATTTTGACACGCACATGAATAAAATGCTATGGCTGTCTAAGGTGTGGAAAGGCTCACATACAGGCAAACGTGTCAGTGGTTTTGATATATTTATCCTCCCCGTAGTGGCGTTCTTTAAGGCGTTTATATTAAAAGGTGCTGTGTTAGACGGCACGCGGGGGTTGATAGCAGCTTATTCAAGTGCGATGGCGGTATATACTAAATATACATACCTGTGGGAATCGCAAAATATGGGTTAATAAACAATGGCTATCGCTAACAATAAGAAAGCCTACTTTGATTATGAGATATTAGAGGAGTTTGAGGCGGGCATTGCGCTACTTGGCACAGAGGTAAAATCTATGCGTGAGGGACGTGCCAGCCTAAAGGAAGCGCATGTAAAGATTATAGGTGGCGAGGCGTTCCTTATAAATGCTAATATCCCTCAGTATGAGTTCGGCAATATTAACAACCACGAGCCTACACGCTCACGCAAGCTACTCTTGAAACGTAGAGAGCTAGCTCGCATAGCGGCTAGAACGGCTGAAGATGGCTTAACTATCGTCCCCTTGCGTTTTTATTTCAAAAAGCGCAATATTAAGCTAGCAATAGCAGTTGCTAGGGGCAAAAAACTATACGACAAGCGACATGCATTGCGCGACAAAGATATGCAGCGAGAGGCGGAGCGTTCGTTTAGGGGTTCTAAAAAGTTATTTTAAGGTTCTACCCTAGCCCCAGTTCAATGACGATACATTTTCTGCTATCAAATAAAAAGTAAAGATTGTCTTAAAGTTTTTGTATTGCACTACAAAAATTACCTAGTTTTTAGGATTTTAAGTATGATAAAGGGCAAAAAGTTGTTAAAGACGTTTGGTAAATACTACATTGTGTATAGAGGTCTCCGCTATTTCCTGCTAGGCAGTAGGCAAATTGACACTGGACGTATATTGGAAAATGTTAGGGGCTGTCAATATGATTTTAGAAAAAATCAGCCTACTATTTTATACGACAATGTATAACTAAAATCCACTTTTTATCACCGGTTTTAATGGTTAGTTATAGTATGCGCACGTCATCTTATAAAATAGCGTTAATTTTTCTAATACAGGTGAAAGAACAACAAACATTTGCTGTTTTGAGGTAGGGGAAACCTGCTTGCTATTGCCGTTAATATGTGCTAACCTAATGACTTGTTTGAACAAATGAATATAGTCTTGTTAGGGTGGGGTTGAAATTTCCTTTGCAAGTTTTATAAAACTGGTTTATTATAGCATTTACTGGAGTAGTGAAAATTTGGGACAAAAGCAACATCAGCTGAAGTGGATGGCACTAGAGCTTACTAGCAGGTGTAATATGTCGTGCGTCCACTGTCGTTCGTCTGCAGATGCGGGTATAAGTGCTGGTCGCTGGGGGCTGGTGGAACTGGACAGGTTATTTGCTGATATTGTAGCATTTGCCAGCCCTGTGGTGGTTCTCTCTGGTGGGGAGCCGTTGCTACGGGATGATGTTTTTGACGTTGCCAAAGCAGGTGCAAAAGTAGGCTTGCGAATGGCTATGGCAACTAACGGATTACTTGTAAATGACGATACGTGTAGACGTATAAAAGATAGCGGTATCAAGATAGTTTCTATGAGCCTTGATGGTGCGACTAGAGAGGTTCATGACAATTTTAGAGGGCAGCAGGGTGCGTTTGATGCATTTATGCGTGCGAGTGAATGCTTTAATAGGCACGGAATAAAGTTTATAGTGAATTCATCTTTCACTAAACGCAATAGGTCCGATATAGAGGCGACATATAGGCTGGCGAAGAGCGTGGGTGCTGTAGCGTGGTATATGTTTTTAATAGTACCCACTGGGCGCGGGCAAGATATAATGGATGAGCTTATATCTAAAGATGATTACGAAGAGATATTGCTCTGGCACTACAAAATGGAGCGAGAAGAGACCGAAGTGCTCGTGCGTCCGACCTGTGCTCCGCAGTATTATAGGGTATGGGAACAGCAGAGTCGCATAGAGGGTATCAGCATGGAGCGACGTTCGCTGAGTTTCTCTGCAGGCGGTGGCAAGGGGTGCATTGCGGGGCAGTCTATTATGTTTATAAACAGTAATGGAGATGTGTTCCCCTGTTCTTATTTCCCGCTGGTTGCGGGCAATGTATTTGAGCAGAGTATAGAGGATATTTGGGACAAGTCGGAGTTATTTGAAGGGTTGCGCGACTTCAGCAGGTATGAGGGGAAGTGTGGAGTTTGCAGTTATGTGGGTGTTTGCGGTGGGTGTCGGGCGCGTTCCTATGCTATGACTGGTTCTTGTTTTGCGCCTGAACCGCACTGTTCATATATACCAAAACATTAAATGAGAGGAGGACTGGAAAATGTCTGAATTTGAAAACCGTATCAAGGACAAATCGCTGCTATCAAAGGTAGTGAAAGACCCGAAGGATTTGATTAAGTTCTTTACGACTGCCGACAAGAAACCTATTAGTGTAGGTTGGTCGGGCTTTACACCGGCAGGCTATCCGAAACTGACACCTAAGGTTATTGCTGACTACGTTGAAGAAAAGGGCTTGCAAGGCAAGTGGAAGTTTGATGTCTACACTGGCGCATCTGTCGGTGCTGATACTGACGGGCGTTGGGCTGAACTGCAAATCACCAACAAACGCTGGCCTTATCAAACGGCGAAAGCTGTTTCTGCAGCTATCAACAAGGGCGAAATCAAATATGGCGACAAGCACCTTTCAACCTATGCACAAGATTTGTTGTATGGGTTCTATGGCGAACTTGATTATGTATTCGTTGAAGCGTCTGAAATAGATGAAAAGGGAAACATCGTTCCAACAGCTGCAGTAGGTGCATCTCCTGCAATGATAAAAATTGCAAAGAACATTATCGTTGAAGTAAATACCGCTATCCCTAACCTAAAGGGTATGCATGATATTTATGTTCCTGAACTGCCACCTCATCGCAAGCCTATACCAATAACCCACTCGGGGGAACGTGTAGGCACTGAGTATATCCCGACTGACAAGTCTAAGATAGTTGCTATAGTTGAATCAACTCTGCCTGATAGGGGCAGGGCGTTAAAGGGTGCTGGCGATGATGAAAAGGCTATTGCTAACCACATAGTTGACTTCCTAAGCCACGAAGTTAAGGCGGGTCGTCTGCCTAAGAACCTATTGCCATTGCAATCTGGCGTGGGTGGCATAGCTAACGCAGTTGTTGAGGGGCTAACAGACTCTCCATTTGAAGACTTGACAGTTTATACTGAAGTGTTGCAAGACAGCTTCCTGCCATTCTTGAAGAGTGGCAAGTGCAAGATGATAACTGCTACATCTCTATCGCTGTCAGAAGATGGTTTTAAGGATTGGTGGAAGGACTATACATTCTACAAAGACAAGGTTATTCTACGCCCGCAAGAAATCACTAACCACCCAGAAGTTGTTCGTAGGTTAGGCGTTATCGCTATGAATACGCCACTTGAAATGGACTTCTACGGGCATGCTAACTCAACGCTGGCTAGTGGCACGAAGATGCAAAATGGTATCGGCGGGTCTAACGATTTCTTACGTAACGGCTGGATATCTATTATGCACGGACCATCTGCCCGTCCGTCTAAGAGTGGCGACCAATTCGGCATTAGCTGTATCGTGCCGAAAGTTACGCACGTTGACCAAACGGAACATGACTTGAGCATATTGGTAACCGAACAAGGGCTTGCTGACCTGCGCGGGCTTGCTCCACGTCAACGTGTGCCCGTTGTTATAGAAAAGTGTGCACACCCTGCATATAAGGACTACTTGAAGGACTACTTCAAGCGCGCTTATGATGCTACTAAGGGTAACCACGAACCGCAACTGCTGGAAGAATGCTACAAGATGCATATCAACCTAGCAAAAAATGGCACGATGAGGTTCTGGGAAGCGAAGTAATGAATGCAATCCTAGAGGGATTGCTCCCAATAGTTAAGTCTGCAGGGTCAAAGATGAAACAATTCTTTGACTCTGCGGATAAAGATGTTCAGTTTAAGGGGGAGATAGACCTCGTCACTCAATATGATGTTGCGCTGGAAAGGGAACTGACAGCTGCCTTTAATAAAGTTTTTCCAGACTTCCGCGTTATAGGCGAGGAAAGCTCCCCTTTTGATATAGGTATGCAGTCGGGCAAGGTAATATACCTAGACCCAATAGACGGCACTACCAGTTTCGTTCATAGATTTCCATTTACGTGCATATCAGCGGGCGTGTATATAGATGAGCAACCGCACTGCGGTGTGGTGTATAACCCGATATTAAATGAGCTTTTCTGCGCTGCAAAAGGCGAGGGTGCGTATATGAACGGCGAGCGCATACACGTATCTAACACTGATAAGGCTGTTCGTAGCCTATTTGCTACTGGATTTCCTTATGATAAAGAGTTGCGACGTAAAACTGTGCATAAATTTGCGCACATGCTGGACATTACGCAGGGAATGCGCCGTGCAGGTTCTGCTGCGCTTGATTTGTGCTATGTGGCGCGCGGCACGTTTGACGTGTATTATGAATCAACCCTGCGTCCGTGGGATATGGCAGCGGGCATTGTCATAGTAGAGGAGGCTGGGGGCAAGGTGACAGACCTTGCGGGTAAGCCATTCAGACTGGGGCTAGACTATCTGCTTGCCACAAACGGCAAGGTTCACGAAGAGTTTTTAAGGGAGTTAAATAGCGTGAAATGAACTTCATTTAGCTATTAGCATTGAAGTATTCTTGCGACACTTGGAGCTGTCTTTTTAGTTCCTAGTTCAATGACGAAGTGCAACGATTGCTATTCTGATTATTAGCCAGTGGAATTTACAGGGTTATTTCAACTTGTGCAATTACATGTTTTTAGTTTTCCTTGACAACATTTCAGTTCACCATTATACTCGCCTTTATGGACAACAACATCGCAGAGCGGTTGAATCCATTGAATGATTTTGCTTTCAAGAAAACTCTTGGGGAGCGTGGGCAGAGTGAACCTTTGCTTATGGCTTTTCTTAATGCTGTGTTAAAGGATACTAGGAAAAAGCCTATCGTTTCACTTGAAATACTAGACAACAGGGAACTCTCTGCACTAACAATACACGGGAAGTTATCTAGGCTTGACGTGTTAGCACAGCTTGAGGACAAGACAAAGGTTGATATAGAGGTGCAGTTAGTCAACGAACACAATATGGTAGAAAGAACCTTGTTTTATTTATGCAGACAGTTTATACTAGGTATAGAGAGCGGGGATGACTATACAAAACTGCGTCCTGTTATAACGATAAATATTGTGAACTTTAAGTGCCTTGATTTAGATAAGATACATCCCAGTTTCCATTTGTATGAAGACACGGAGAAAGACTTTATGTTGTCTGATTTGATTGGGGTGCATTTTCTTGATATGGTTAGGTTTAGGCAACAGTTAGCGAAAGGGTTAGATGTAGCGAGTGACGAGTTGTATCAATGGCTAGTGTATTTGAATGAGCAGAGCAATGAGGAGCTATTGAGGAGGGTATTTGGTATGAACAGCGCATTAGCAGAAATCAATGAGAAGTTAAGGTCAGTGCATGATGACCCTGCGCTATATCGTGCTTATATGGGCTATGAGAAAGCAGAGCGGGATATGAACAGCGCAAGGAACTATGGACTACGTATGGCGGAGAGAGCCAAAGAAGAGGGCATGCAAGAAGGCTTGCAGGAAGGCATGCAACAAGGCTTGCAACAAGGTATGCAACAGGGCATGCAACAAGGCTTGCAACAAGGCACGTTGAGGGGCAGACTAGAGGGTTTGTTAGAGGGCGAGCTTAAAGGCAAACTTGAAACTGCTAAAAAGGCACTAGAAATGGGATATGCTCCCGATACGATTGCTAACCTTACGGGGCTTTCACTTGCCGAAGTCAAGAAACTTCAGAATGACAATGTCGTATAATAAACGAACATAGCCCCCGTGAGGGGGCTATACTATTCTTTGCCCATTTTTTCTATATCGTCAACTAAAAATGACCACTTTTTTGTCGTTCTCATCCGTTATAGTAATATAGGAATATGAGAGGATGGCTATGGAAACAGAAGACAAAAAACTGACGGAAGAGGAGTTCTTGGGGCTTGCTGAGAGCTGTGTTATGTATTGGGAACTATTCAAGGAAGTAACAGGCTATTGGATGGCGCGTGACACCAGTAGATTGTTTGCCGTCACTATTGATGGTAAGCCGTGTTTTTACTGTTACGAGAATTATTCCGTTATCCTTACGGGCGATGACTTTAAGAACCCACTTGGTATTGTGCCAGCCTTGAAGCGACTTCCCAAAGACAGTGATATTCGTTTCAACCCTAAAAGTCTTCCTAGTTTCAACCTTGACAGTGCTCCTCGTTTCAACCTTGAGGGCATACCCATCAATGGAACATTAAGGTCTTATCATCCCAACGGACAACTAGCATATAAAGATTCATTCAAGAAAGGCAAGCGTGACGTTGCGTCTAGCTACTCTGAGAATGGTAATTTGAACCGTGAAATAGATTATGCTAATAACATACTTAAAGAATACTATGAGAGTGGGGCATTATCGCACATAAGGCAAGGGGCAAACGAAAAGAGCTACTATGAAAGTGGTGTTCTCAAGAGCGAATGCTCAGATAACACAAGTAAAGAATACTATGAAAGTGGAGCATTATCACGCATAAAGCGAGGGGGGAACGAAAAGAGCTACTATGAAAGTGGTGTTCTCAAGTGGGAATCCTCATATAGTTTTGACAAGGGAGTAAGCATAGAAAAAAGCTATTATAAAAACGGAGTCTTAAAAACTGAAATTCCTCATAAGAACGGCTGGATAAATGGTCTTGTAAAGGTGTATGACGAAAATGGCGCACTGGAGTTTGAAGTTCCATTTACTAATGGAGAATATGACAGAGCAAAGTCATATTATAAGGATGCTACATTGAGGGTGGAGTTGGAACGGGAGCACGACATTTGCCTGAGATATTACAGAGATAACGATATACTGATTGAAATTTTATACCTTAACAACCGCTTTGAGACTCAAGAGGAACACAAAGGCAACGAATTGCGGCTTGAAATTTCAGGCACTCGGGAGAAACGCTACGTGTTTAGTGAAATAAAATATGAAACCCACTGACCAGCAACAACTCCCCCATTAAATGGGGGAGGGCTTATAGGTCTTGCTAGTTTTTGCAACTATTTAAATTTTCCTTTAATGTATTCTACGAACTCTGGCTTGCCTCCATTTGCAGGGTGTCTAACACATTCCGGCTTTCTGCCCAGTTCTTCCAACTGCAATTTAGCCTTATTGCCTATGGCAACAAGGACTTTAGCGTTTGGGAAAAACTCTAAAAACCTACTTAAATATTTCTGTGCGTCCAAAAGTTCTTTATCGCTTGGTGTTCTGTTGGTCAAAATTTCATTATGTTTATGTGGATGAAACGCAAAGGCATTCCAATTTATCCAATCCGTTGGAGACAGATATTCTAACATTGTTTTCCATACAACAGTTCCCGTTGGTTCTGTCCAGCCATCCTTGATACGATTCTTGACATCGGTTTTGTTCTTATCTGATGTGCGATGAAAATTTTCTTTAGCAAAAACTTTATCGGTATAACGTATAAAATCACGTTCAGATGTCATTGCTATGCCCGAAAAGTGTCCGCCTTGATAGCCAAGAGCTTCTGCAACCAATATGATTTTTGCTTTTTCACGCTGTTGTAGATAGTTTATCAAGTTGCTTCGCCGTTTACGAGGTGCGTCCGAACCAATATCATTTTCTTTGTCCGATTCTCCCCACGGATTAAAGACATCTTCGCTATGCCACGTTGACAGGTCATCAACGAATTCCTTTATATTTTCTGAAAAAGACATAATACATGCCTCCCTTTTTCTATCACAGATTTTATCCAATTTTTTTGTCTTGTCAACTAAAAATGACCACTTTTTTTTCATTCTCATACGTTATAGTAATATAGGAATATGAGAGGGTAGCTATGGAAACAGAAGACAAAAAACTGACGGAAGAGGAGTTCTTGAGGCTTGCTGAGTGCTGTTTTATACATCAGGGATTATACAGAGAGCTAACGGGCACGGGGGTAGTGGGGCATAGATTTGACGGCGTAAGCACCGATATTGCTACTTTGAATTTGTTCATCCTATTTGACGGCGTAAGCACGTTTGATGGTAAGCCGTGCTTCAATGCTTCCCCATATCCCGTTATTCTTGTTGGCGATGACTTTAAGAACCCGCTTGGTATTGTGCCGTGCGTCCGCTACTTGAAAAGCTCTTACAGAAGCAATGCCTTTAAGAGACCGCTTGGGCTTGTAGAAGCATTGGCGAAATTTGCTGACGGCAAGGATGATGTCATTCGCACAGAGCTTATCAAGATATACAACTACAATAAGAAATTTGCTGGCTGCAAGGATGATGTCATCCGCACCCTTGACGGCACGCCTGTCAACGGAGTGTTAAGAACATATCATTCTAACAGGCTGTTAGCAAGTGAAACAGTATTCAGTGAAGGTAAGAAATGTGGCATTGAGTATAAATACCATAGCAATGGTAAGTTATCCTCTAAAACAGTATTTAGAGATGATAAGGAATGTGGCGTTGCATATAGCTACTATGAGGATGGCAGTTCGCGCTCTGAAAACGATTATGATAATGATACCAGTAAAAGCTACTATAGCAGTGGGGTATTATCTCACATAAGGCAAGGGAAGAACAGAAAGGAATACTATGAGAATAGCATTCTCAAGGAAGAATACTCATCTAGCTTATCGGTGGATGGGAAAGAAATCCTTGTCACAAAAATATACTATGAAAATGGCAGATTGAAGAATGAGTTTATGTCTAAGGCGGGCAAGCTAGATGGCATAGAAAGGAGCTATTATGAGAATGGGGTGTTAAAAACTGAACAGCCTTATGAGAATGGCAAGCGAGAGGGTATAAGAAAAACCTACTATGCGAATGGGGTGTTAGAAACTGAACACCCTTATAAAAATGGCAGAAGAAATGGCAATGTAATGAAGTATGACGAGAACGGCACATTGGAGTTTGAGATTCCATTTGAGAATGGAATACATGGCACGGCAAAGTCGCATTACAAGGATGCTACGTTGAGATTTGAACGTATCCCTGCATCATTTTCCAGTGCTCCTCGTCTGAGGTATTACAAAAACGATGAATTGCGGCTTGATATTCAGACGGGTATGACGGGTATGGGACGCTTTTACGCGTAGTCCTTTATTAGTTTATCAATATAGTCCTTATATTTTTTAGGGCTAATGATGGTGAACTCTGGGAACCACGGCATAACAAGTAGCTTAAACTCTATCTCATTTGTTGCCTCAAACTCTATCTCAAGTGAGCCGTCTTTATGCGCCTTGACTATGCGCTGGGCGGGCAATATCTGCCTGTCGTTAAAGTGGTGTGCAATTTCTTCATTGAACAGCATTGTAATTTTATCGGGCTTAAACTCATCCCTCTGCCAAATGTTGCCCCTGTTTAGAAAAGCATCAAGTTTCTTGTAGTTCACCTCAAAGTGTTTGCGGGCGGATTTCGCATTTACAATGCTATCTATGCGGAATGTTTTCAGCCTGCTTTCATTCTCCGCCAGCAGATACCAAAGTCCATTGTCAAACAATATCTTATATGGGTATAGCTTATAGCTTTTCCCATTGCGAGCGTAGTCTATGGTAACGGCTCTACGTTCAGCAATGCACCGTTCTAGCAGGGTTATGTTTTTAGCAACCTTTTTATAGTCTTCAGACTCGCCTGCAAGCACTGCATAGCTAGAGTAGTGCAACCCGCTGAACATCTTTTGTTTCAGCTCTTCTATCTGTTCAGCGTGTTCTACGTCAAGGTTTCTTTTGGCAAGGTCTAGCAGTGCGGCGACAAAGGCAAGCCCCTTTTCATCGCCACTGCTTACTTCAGGGACTCTATAGCCACTCCTCAAGCGATACCTTTTAGAACGCCCGTCAACTGATTCAACGGGCAGATTCTCCCATATCCGCCTTAGATAGCGATATGCTGTCTCGCGCGATACGGGTTTGTCATCTTCCTCAAAGGCGTCCATAATAGTCCTGTAGTCAACCCATTTATTATTAGTAAATAGGCTAAGCAACCTAAACGCGCTAGTGACGCTCATATCATTCATAATACTACTCTAGCAAATGCAATAAACTTAGTCAAGTAGCGTACTTATTGCTAAATCCCACTTGCATACCGCTAATGTCTTTGCTCTTAACCGCTTGTTCCTCACGCAACATCTCTATAAGCTCACTATGCTCCGTTATCTGCATAATGTTTGCCTTGTTCGCCACTACAGCAAAATCACCGGGGGCTAGATAATTTAGCCCTTTTAGTGAGGCGTTGGGGAGACTACCGAAGAAGTGCTTAAAGGCAGTGGCTAATTGCGTGTCTTTCAGGTAATTATACTTTACCTTGAATGTGAATCTGCGAAGTGAGGCACTATCAAGCCCGTCCATTAGGTTAGTAGTGCAGACAAAGGGCAGTGGGTGCGACTCCATCTGCGTCAACATTTCGTTGACTTGCGATACCTCCCAGCTATGGTGAGCGTTCCGCCTATCACGGAGGAAGCTGTCCGCCTCGTCAAAGATAAGCAAGCCGTTTTTCTCTAAAGCCTCGTTGAAAGCCATAGCGATGTTCTGTTCGGTTTGCCCGACATACATACTAATCAAATCAGAAGCTCGTTTATGCAACACTTTCATATTCAATTTATCCGCTAGGTAACGGGCGTAGGCTGACTTACCTGTGCCGGGTGCTCCGTAGAGACACATTGAGAACGACACAATCTTATTGCTGATTATCTTTTGTGCTAATTGTTCTAGGTCTATGCTACAATTTAGTAGTTCTGACGTGAACTTTGTGCTATCCTCCTGCCTGCGTTTAGGGCTATAGCCAAATGATGCTTTTTGCAGGGAGTTGATAACTTTCTCTATCGCATCAATGTCCTTTATTATGGCAGATGTCTTTAGTGCGCTGTCTATTATAGCGGGGGCGAGCTCATACGTTTTAGATAGCTTGTCTATACGCTCATCATCAAGGCTTATGCGGTGTTTCTTAGCAGACGATTTCCAGATAGTGGCTAATGCTTTATCGTCAGGTTTTTTCACGTTCAGCGCATAGGTGAACCGCCTGAGGTATGCTCTGTCTAACCCCTTTATATTGTTGCTTATCCAGATGACTGGAGTCTTGTTATTTTCAAGCATACGGTTGAAATAGAGTTTAGAGCTTTGTTTAGCACTATTATATGGGTTTTGATAAAAGGCATCTTCAGCCTCGTCAAATAGTAGCAACGTGTCTCTATCACCCCGCAGGACGGTTTGGGCTAGGGCAAGCTCCCCTAGTCGCTCTCTCTTATCGCCATCTACGTTCTCCTCTGATATAGAGTAGAGTTCAGCGTTCACCTCACGTGCCAACGTCTTTGTTAGTTCGGTCTTACCTGTGCCGGGGATGCCATATAGCAGGATATTTACCCCCTTGAGCTGCTTTTTTAGCGTGGCAGATAAGATAGATTTTATAGTCCCAAGCCCATTAGCCATGTAGTCAAACTGGTGGAGAGACAAGGTAGCTTTTGCGGGCTTGCCAAGTATAAATCGCTTTATCGCGCTTTTGCTTTGGCAAGGAGACGTCATCACCCGCTCAAAGAAACTGGTGAGGCTTCTAATGAGCTTACCCTTGTCACGTTCAGCTTTCATAAATCCTTTTGTAATAAGTTCACTATTTGGCGATAGGCTACGTTTTATATCGCCCGTAGAGACACCCACAAGATTAGCAAGGAGTTTGTGTTCTTCTTGCTCTTTTAGCCTATCTATGTAGTATTCACAGAGGCGGTCAACCATTGGCAACGTGCCAGCGTATATTATAAAGGCAAGCAGTTCCCTGTTTTGAGGGGCTATATCAAACAAAGCAAAGATGTTTTTGAGCTTTTTATCGTGCTTTAGCTGTCTATATTCGCCCATTTTGGCAATAACCTTGCGCATTGTATCAATGTTTCTAGGCAAACGCTCTTCGTTAGACTTTTTTCCTCTAAGGGCAGCTATAGACTTCCAGTCGGCTTTTTTGATGTCAAGTTTTGATTTGCCAACCGCATCCCATACGTGGCCAAAATTTGTTATCCCCAAGAGTCTCACCGATACTTCACTTAACCACTCGCATAAATTGTTTTGCCACTCCACTGGCACGGGACGACTCAGAATGTTGTTAATGTAATAGAGTGCGACTCTGGTCTCGTCAGTTTGCCTAACGTAGAAATCTTCAGGGTCTTTAGTTACACCTGTCCTGCGAATTCGTAAAGAGCTCATAATCCACCTCTTATAAAATATTGATTTGCTAGGTTAACATGCGATTGTGTCAAAACCTGATACAAAAGTTTTTAATTATTTAATCAAGGTTATTTTGAGAAAGTTGACAATGGAGTTTTCCCTGCTATACTGCGCTTATTATAGAAGTTGAGGTAAAGAGTGTATGCAATCTAAATGTGTTGTCGTGCTTTCAGGCGGTATGGATAGCTGTGTTGCCACTGCATTGGCTATTAGTCAGGGCTATGACGTAGCCTTGCTACACCTGAACTACGGACAGCGCACCGAAAAACGCGAACTAAAAGCATTTAACGACATAGCAGACTATTATAAAATAGACAAAAAACTTGTAGTTGATATTGGCTACTTGAAAGACATTGGCGGTTCCTCGCTCACCGATGCTAGCCGTGCCGTTGAGACAGGCGGTGTGGAGAAGGGCAAAATCCCGTCAACTTACGTGCCATTCCGCAATGGCAATATACTAAGCATTGCAGTAAGCTGGAGCGAGGTGCTGGGAGCTAGCGCAATATTTATCGGTGCTGTGGAGGAGGACTCCAGTGGTTATCCCGACTGCCGTGAGCTGTTTTATACTAAATTTAATGAATTATTAAAGGCAGGTTTGCCAGACAATGAGTCTATACAGATAGCGACACCGCTAATACACAAGTCAAAGGCTGATATAGTGCGGCTAGGTGTGGAGTTGAATGCGCCATTGCATCTGACTTGGTCGTGTTATCAGGCTGATGACGAGGCTTGCGGAGTATGCGACAGTTGCAGGCTGCGTCTGCGAGGCTTTGAGCAGGCGGGGATAAAAGACCCAATACTTTATCGCCCCCTCTCGCCTCTCTAATATTACGAGGTCAACAGCAACTAGTCCTTGTTCCATGCGGGAGAGGAAGTTTTTTTTGCGTTAGCAGAAATCCCTCTTGCACATTTTAGAATTTTCAGTATAATGTAGGGCTTGTGACACGCAGGAGGAGTGGCCGAGTCTGGTTTAAGGCGGCGGTCTTGAAAACCGTTGTAGGTAACACTACCGTGGGTTCGAATCCTACCTCCTCCGTTTCCTGTGTGTTTTGGCTATTCGTTTTGGAGAGGTGGCCGAGTATGGTCGAAGGCGCTCGCCTGCTAAGTGAGTATGCGGCTTAACACCGCATCGAGGGTTCAAATCCCTCCCTCTCCGCTCTAACAACGAGCTTGTGTCGCTCTACAAAGACACCCTGCTTGATATTAAAAAAGTTATGGATAAGAAACCGAAAGAGCTAGAATACAAATAGGGGGCTTGCGCCCCCTGTGAATTATTTACACGTTCAACACCCTTACAGTTGTTGTGTAGTAGTTGTCTCCTGCGGGCAGGTCGCCAGAAGTCACCACTACTCTACCGCCAGTCTTAGATATTCCATTTTTTGTGGCAACACTACGTGCTAGCGCAAACAGCTCATCGGTTGACTTCGCCCCACTCGTCTGTATCGGAGTTGTTCCCCAGTATAGTGTGGCAAACCTGCACGTATATTCGCTCTGCGTCATAGCTACTACAGGGCAGCTAGGGCGAAACCTTGCTACCTCTAACGCTGTGCGCCCTGAGTGAGTGTACACTAAAATAGCGTCTGCTTTTACATCCGCCGCTAACCAGCAGGCAGCCCTACTTAGCGCAATTGAAATCTCACGGGTTGCGTCTATAGTTTTTGCATCAAATCTTGTTGCTACATGTGGTTCTGTTGCCCTAGCTATGGTGTCTAGGGTAGCGCAAGCCTCCACTGGATATTTGCCATTTGCACTCTCGTCTGACAGCATTACAGCGTCAGTGCCATCTAATATTGCGTTTGCCACATCGCTTGCCTCGCTACGGGTAGGTCGTGGGTTAGATACCATACTCATAAGCATTTGCGTTGCGGTAATTACCAGCTTGCCCGACTCGCGCACCCGACCGATAAGGTCTTTCTGTATTATAGGCACCTCTTCAAGCGGCACCTCTACCCCTAAATCGCCGCGCGCTACCATTATTCCGTCTGCGACTGCCAGTATAGAATCAATGTTTTGAACTGCTTGTGGCTTTTCTATCTTTGCAATAACTTTTGGTTTGTGCTCGCTGGTGGCAATTAAATCTTGAACGCCTTTCATATCATCAGCCGTCCTGACAAATGAGATAGCCACGTAGTCCACCTGCTCTGCTAAGCCCATAAGCAGGTCAGCACGGTCTTTTTCGCTGAATGCTGATACTTGTAGTTTAGAATGCGGCATATTAACGCCTTTTTTAGAATAGATTACCCCGCCATTCAGCACCTTGCAGACAACATCTTTCCCGTCTATGCGCTGGACTTCAAGGGCTATCATCCCATCTGCAAGCAATATGCGCTCGTGCGGGGCAACGTCTTTATGGATTTGCGGGTATGATACGGGCAAGGATTTATCGCCCTTGTAGTCGTCCCCGCTGTGAATGGATATCTCTCCACCTACGTTTAGTAAAACGCCGTCTGCTGGCAGTATGCCCATGCGTATCTTAGGACCGCACAAGTCCTGCAATATTGCCACGTATGTGCCTAACTCTTTGGCTATAGAGCGTACCAGCTTAATCGTCTCACGGTGCGACTCGTGCGTGCCATGTGAAAAATTCAGGCGTGCAACATTCATACCCGCTTTGATAAGCTCTCTGATTGTCTTTGCTGTGGATGACGCAGGTCCGATAGTACATACTATCTTGGTTTTTCTCTGATTCATATTCACTCCTTATGCTTAATCATTATAATAGCATTTCTGGCTACTGACAAGTATATAGTTGACAAGTGGTATTCTATTTTTATTGCAAGGGTGGTTAAAAGATGTTATACTAAAAATTTATGGTAAAGAAAGTTTCAGCAGCACCCGAAAATATTGCACCTACATCTATAGTGATACGCGGGGCGCGTCAGCATAACCTCAAAAATATTGACGTTGACATCCCCAAAAATAAACTTGTGGTAATCACAGGTGTATCAGGTTCGGGCAAATCTACCCTAGCATTTGACACTATCTATGCTGAGGGGCAACGTCGCTATGTAGAGTCAATATCTGCTTATGCTAGGCAGTTCCTAGACCTTATGGAAAAACCCGATGTTGACAGCATAGACTACCTATCCCCCGCTATCAGCATAGAGCAGAAGTCTATCAGCCATAATCCGCGCTCCACCGTAGGCACTGTTACTGAGATATACGACTATATGCGTCTGCTCTTTGCCCGCACGGGTGATGTGTTCTGCCCCGAATGTGGCAAAAAGATAGAGGCATTCAGTGTTCAGAAGATTGTTGACACCCTTATGGAGCTGGCGACTAATAAAGACAATAAGGTAGAGATTCTAGCCCCCATTATACGCGGCAAGAAAGGCGAATACAAAAAACTCTTCAAGGAATTGCTAAAAGAGGGTTTTGTTCGTGCGTATATTGACGGCAAACTTGTGCGGTTGGAAGAAGAGTCCGAGCTTGATAAGAACCTTAAACACTCAATATCAATAGTGGTTGATAGGATTGCAATATCAGAAAGTGCTAAAAGGCGGCTCACTGACTCTGTAGAGATAGCTTTAAGGCGAGCTAGCGGGCTTGTAGAGGTAATAAATGCTGGCAAGACTTATCTGTATAGTGAAAAGTTTGCCTGCCCTACCTGCGGGGTGAGTCTTGCGGAGGTGGAACCGCGCATATTCTCATTTAATAATCCGTTCGGCGCCTGTCCCACCTGCGATGGGCTTGGGGAGATGATGGAGTTTGATGAGCGTGTTATTGTGCCAGACGATGGTCTGAGCGTGCGTGGCGGAGCCATAAGACCTTGGCAGAAGACTATCTTTGATAACTATCAGTTCCACACAATGCTGAACGCCATCGCAAAAAAATACGATATAGACCTGAACGCCCCGTGGAAAAAGCTAAAAACGGATGAGCGAAATATCCTAATGAACGGCGCAGACGAACCACTGCAACTATCTACCACCAGTGGCAATAAGACAATCTCCTATAAAAAGCAGTTCACAGGCGTATTGGGCTACTTAAAGATGAAGCTGGCATCCAGCTATCAGCCCGATGCTGAGGAGGCACGGGAATACATGCAACCACGTGTCTGCCCCGATTGTCACGGTGCAAGATTAAAGCGTGAAAGCTTATGTGTGCGTATCGGCGGCAAGAATATCTACGAGGTATCCCAGCTAAACATAACACGGGCGCACGAGTTCTTTAACGGCTTAAAGTTTGACGGTTTCAGGCTAGAGGTAGCGCAAAAGATTATCCGTGAAATATCGCGCAGGTTGAAGTTTATGCTCTCTGTGGGCATTGACTATGTAACGCTAGAGCGCAAATCGGGCACGCTATCGGGCGGTGAGGCACAGCGGATACGGCTTGCTACACAGATAGGTTCAGGGCTGACAGGTGTTCTATATGTGCTAGACGAGCCGTCTATAGGGCTTCATCAGCGCGACAACGATATGTTGCTCGGCACGCTCAAGAGCCTGCGCGACATCGGCAACTCGGTAATAGTGGTGGAACACGACAGCGATACAATAATGACAGCAGATTATGTGATAGATATGGGGCTATATGCAGGTGTGCTTGGCGGAGAGATAGTCTTTGCTGGCACGCCGGACAAGATGTTAGAGGATAAAAACTCGCTCACGGGGGCGTATCTATCGGGCAGACAATCTATACCTGTGCCTAGAAAGCGGCGCAAAGCTACGGACAAAGTCATCACCATAAAGGGCGCAACTATACACAACCTAAAAAATATAAATGTTGAAATCCCGTTGGGGCTGATGAACTGCGTCACCGGTGTATCTGGTTCGGGCAAATCAACGTTGATATTGGATATACTCTACCCTGCTATGATGAAACACCTTTACAAATCAAGGCATAACTCAGATGGCTATAAGTCTATAACAGGTGCAGAACTGATAGATAAGGTCATAGATATAGACCAGTCGCCTATAGGCAGGACGCCGCGTTCTAACCCTGTGACCTATACGGGCATATTTTCTGACATCAGGACACTATTCACTAAATTGCCTGATGCGCAGATGCGGGGCTACGATTCCAGCAGATTTAGTTTCAACGTAAAGGGCGGACGTTGCGAAACTTGCCTAGGAGATGGGCAAATCAAGATAGAGATGCACTTCTTGCCTGATATGTATGTAAAATGTGACTCCTGTGGTGGCTTGCGCTACAATAGAGACACGCTGGATATTAAATACAAGGGTAAGAGCATTGCAGAGGTGCTTGCAATGACTATTGACGAGGCATGCAATTTTTTCACCAACCACGCCAAACTGAGACAGAAGTTTCAGACGATGTCTGATGTGGGGCTAGGCTATATAACGCTGGGTCAGTCGGCGACTACGCTATCTGGTGGCGAGGCACAGCGGATAAAGCTAGCTAAAGAGCTAATGCGGGTGTCAACGGGCAAAACGTTATACTTATTTGACGAGCCTACTACGGGACTGCACTTTGACGATATAAAGAAGTTGGTAAAAATATTTGACAAGCTAGTTGCAGCAGGCAATACCGTTGTGATAATAGAGCACAATTTAGATGTAATAAAACAAGCTGACTATATAATAGATTTAGGTCCTGAGGGGGGCGAACGCGGTGGCAGTGTGGTCTATACGGGCACGCCAGAGGGTTGTGCTAAGTGTGCTAAATCTTACACGGGGCAGTTTTTAAGAGGGGTGCTGTAGGTAGGTTGCAAGCCTATAACTTTTTTTGCAAGGGAGGCTTGACTTATCCTTTCTTTGCATATAAAATGGCATATATGTTTTAGTTAGGGGTTTTTATATGAAATTTTCTGTTATTCAAAAGGATATATATCCGTTGCTCAGGTATGCCCGCGCTTTCACGCCACCGCAAAAGTTGGCGACTATCCTGCACAACGTCTATATAGAAGCAAAAGAGGGCGAACTGTTGCTCAAGTCCACCAACTTTCAGACCAGTTTTGTTGCTACATTAAAGGCAAATGTTGAGGGAACGGGCGTTGTAACCGTGCCCGCTGATAAACTAGCCGATGCAATAAGCAAGCTGAAAGATGACGCTAACATAACATTTTCCGTATCCGCTAATGCAGACGATAGCAACAAGTTGCTATTTATCAAGTCGGGCACATATATAGGCAAGTTTGCCACGTTGGAGCCAGAGTTATTCCCGCAGATGAGAGACATTACCCCTGAATACTCTATTAAAATTAAATCAGACGCACTTGTTGACCTGTTTAGGCACGTGGCATTCTGTATATCAAATGACACGGCAAAACCTGAATACAGCGGAGCACACTTCTCAATAATATCAAATAAGCTAGAGATTTCGTCTGCTGACTATCAGCGGATGGCAACGGTATCTGCTACGCTGGATGAGGGGATAGCAGACGAATTCACCGTGAATATCCCTAAAAAGACTGTGCTTGATGTGTCAAATATCTTTGACAAAGCGGGCGATATAACTATTGAGACTGATAGAAAGCTAATAGTCTTTAAGTCTGCTACTATCTCCGTGTCATCTAAGCTGATAGAGCGGTATATAAAGAATATTACCAAGCTGTTCCAGAGCGAATACCCTATAAGAGCTACCATAAATAGGGCAAGCCTTATAGACGTTGTCGGGCGTGTGGCTGCCACTACTAATGAGATTTCACATGGTGTGCGCCTGTCATTCAATGGCTCACAGCTATTGGTGCATAGTCTTGAAACTGAGCACGGCAGTGCCAGTGATGAGGTGCGTGAAAATGTGACGTTCAATGGCGAGAAGATGGATATAATATTTAACGCTAACCAGCTGATAGACATATTAAAGAACGTAGGCTCAGAGAGTATTACACTTGCGATGACTACCGCCATTCAACCAGCCCTAGTGTTACCCGATAGTGGCGAGGCGAAATATATCATAGTGCCTATATCTATTGAAAAAATCGGGTAATGCCTCTAAGAGCATTGTCGCTTGCAAATTTTAGAAACCACCGCACCCTTGCACTAGAGTTGCCAGTGGACCCTGCTCCGCTGTTCATATCTGGCAATAACGGCACGGGTAAAACGTCTATCGTTGAAGCTATTTATCTGCTACTAACCCAGCGCACATTCCGCCAGCAGACGCTAGCAGATGTCAGAACTATCGGAGAAACATATCTGCGTATAAACGGCGTGTTTGATGCGGACGCTACCTCTGAAAACATCCGAACAGCTACATTATTCTACCAAGACGAGCGTAAACTGTTAATCAATGAGACAGACGACTACCTGCCTGTAGTGGATTATATGTTTTCAAGCCCCGTTATCTGTTATTCGCCCACCTTTGAGACACTGCTAGATGACGAGCATGCCGCTAGGCGTGGATTTTTAGACAGGATAGCGTTTTATATTGACAAGGGACACCTAGCGCGGGTTAAAAACTACCGCCAGCTGTTAGCGCGCAAACGTGCAGAGCTAGAGCGGGACGTTGTGAACCTTGATGTTGTATCTGTGTTGAATGAGCAGATGAGCGTGCTGTCGGCTGATATATCAAACGCAAGACTACAGGTTGTTAAAGGCATCAGCAAGGCTGTCTCATCTGTTTCGCTAGCTGATATACTAATGCCAGAGATGGATTTGACGCTGTCAGTGAGTAGTCTAGCTGATAAGCCGCTAGAAAACGAGGCGGAGAAACACAAGTTATTATACGGTTGTCATAAAGACTTGCTCTATATAAGGCGTGGCGGCAAGGTAATAGAGCGGTTTCAGTCGTTCGGGCAGAGGAAAGCGGTGCTATTGTTCTTGCTCTACCACTCGGCAAAATATTTAGAGGCACACTGTCATAAACCAGTTGTCCTGCTACTAGATGACTTTGAAGTGGGGCTAGATGATAGTCGCCGTGAAATATTTGCTGACTTATTCACCGATACAAAACGACAAACTATCCTTACAGGGGTGAAAAATATATACTTCCCAGAATCTTCCTTCATTAGCCTTTGATTCTGCGCCGCATTGACATAGTGGGTATTTTCAGCTCTTCCCTATATTTAGCGACTGTCCGCCGCGCTAGGTCGACGCCCTGCCCCTTTAATAGCCCTACTATCTTTTCATCAGAATATGGTTTTGACACAGGTTCAGCGGCAATGACCTCTTGGATTAGCTGTTTTATATGCCTTGTTGAGATATTGCCATCTTCGCCATCCATCCCTTTAGAGAAAAACTTTTTCAGTTCTATAACGCCATGCTCCATCTGCGCATATTTGCCGTTAGTAATGCGACTAACCGTTGACTCGTGCAACCCTGTCACATTGGCAATATCTCGTAGTCTAAGCGGTTTTAAGTGAGAGTTGCCGTATAGTAAAAACTCCCTCTGTTCCTCTATTAACGCTTTTGCTACCTTATACATAGTCTGGTGTCTATTGCGCAGGCTGTGAAG
>BNUJ01000002.1 GCA_025997275.1 Deferribacterales bacterium | reverse complement strand
AACATCATCAGGTGACCACACACGTGCACACCACTGCTCCTCAACATTTTTGTCCTGCTCTACCCACTTAGAAAATGCTGGTATTCTGCGGACTTGCTCGCCGTTAGTGCTGGGGGATTCAGCCCGCAATTCTACATAATCGCCGTGTTTCAGTGCATTTTCGGGTAAATCTAGCTGCCAGATACCAGTTTCAATATCTTTAGTAAATGCAAACTTATCGTCTATCTTAAAATTTGTAAATGAACCTACCAGCCATAAATTAGTGGCTGCCGGCATCCACTCGCGCCACTGCCACAAAGAAGTGCAGCCCTCACCCTTGAACTTATGCAGTCCTAGCGTTAAATGTAAATTAGCATAGTTTGAGAGTGTTCCATATTGCTCGTTTATGCGAGACAACTCCTTATCAAATATTGAAATGCGTCTGTCAAAAAAGTGACGATATCGCGATATATCAATATCCTGCAACGGATTAGCCGGATATTTAGTTGAGAGTTCATATTTATCAGAACGGCATATTGCACCATCAGCTAATCTGCATGCAATATTAAAGATAAATGGCTCTTGCACTGCCGCACAACGCAGAACACGCCGAGTAAATAAATCCCTTAGAAAGCCTATGACTACACGAGCACTGGGGGTTATAAGCCTATTGTGAACATGTTCATTCGGCAAATCTAAATCCCAAATTACATAGGGAGTTATAGAGTGCCCCGTTTCTAGAAAGAAATCAGCTAGCACTATGTTGTTAGTGCTAGTATTGGTGATGACGAAATAGACAAATTCAATATCAGTAGGCAGACTGTCCGTAACAAAACTACCTCGTCCATATACGATGTCATCAGAAATTACGCGAGGGTCGCGGTGAACGCCAGAGAAAAAATCAAAACTAATGCTCATTCGACTTTTGTGCGGAATAGTGGGATGCCACCGACAAGCGGACATCACTCCTCTTTATAGTTTCCTCCATACCAGTAGTATCAAGTGTTGTTTCATTCTTGCTTGCTTCAGCATAAGCCAGCTCCAGCGTTTCTTCCGCTATCAGTTTGCGCTTCTTTTCATCCTCTACGTCTATATCTTTACCCAAATCAGCATGCTCTGTAAGGACGACTATCTTATTATTAGATACTTCCAAAAACCCGCCCTCAATAGCAAAATAGTCTAGTTTTCCGTCGTTTTTATAGCGTAATTCCCCCGTAGCAAGCGATGTAACCAGTGATATATGGTCGGGCAATATCCCTATCTCTCCCTCATCGGCAGGGGCGTATAGCTCATCCACTTCAGTGCCGAGCACAAGTCGCTCCGGAGACGTGAGTTCAAAATACATCTTAGCCATAATACTATTTATTACCCTTCAAGCTTTCAGCATTAGCAAACACATCCTCTATACCACCGCACAGGAAAAACGCTTGCTCCGGCAGTGAATCGCATTCGCCGTTTAATATCATCTTAAAGCCCTTAATGGTGTCTTTCAGCGACACATATTTACCTTTAATGCCCGTGAACTGTTCTGCCACATGGAACGGTTGAGACAGAAAACGCTGTATCTTGCGCGCACGTGACACCGTGAGCTTGTCGTCTTCAGATAATTCTTCCATGCCGAGTATAGCTATAATATCCTGTAATTCCTTATAACGTTGCAACACAGATTGAACTGAACGGGCAGTATTGTAGTGCTCCTCCCCCACTATGTTAGGGTCAAGTATGCGTGAAGTAGAGTCCAAAGGGTCAACTGCAGGGTATATGCCAAGCTCTGCAATAGAACGAGATAGAACCGTCGTAGCGTCTAAATGCGCAAACGTAGTGGCTGGAGCTGGGTCAGTAAGGTCATCTGCAGGCACATATATAGCTTGAACAGACGTGATAGACCCCTTTTTAGTAGATGTAATGCGCTCTTGCAACTCGCCCATCTCTGTGGAGAGCGTAGGCTGGTAACCAACAGCCGACGGCATACGTCCAAGCAATGCTGACACCTCAGACCCAGCTTGGCTAAACCTAAATATATTATCCACGAAAAGTAGCACGTCCTGTCCTTGGTCACGGAAGTTTTCACATATAGTAAGTCCAGTTAGGGCGACTCTCATACGCGCACCCGGAGGTTCATTCATCTGCCCATAAACTAATGCAACTTTATCTAACACGTTAGATTCTTTCATTTCATTATATAGGTCATTACCCTCACGTGTCCTTTCGCCGACACCTGCCACGACCGAATAACCGCCATATTGTTTAGCAATATTATTGATAAGCTCCATAATAACAACAGTTTTCCCCACGCCGGCACCGCCGAGTAGCCCAGTTTTCCCACCTTTGGTATAAGGTTCTAACAAATCTATGACCTTTATACCTGTTTCAAACATTTCAACTGATGTTTCTTGGTCTTCTAGCAACGGAGTCGGCTGGTGTATGCTACGATAAGATTCAGCCTTGACTTCCCCCGCCTCATCCACAGGGTCTCCAGTCACATTTAATATGCGCCCTAGCACACATTTGCCCACAGGCACCATAATAGGTTCACCTGTATTCTCCACAGGCATACCGCGCACAAGCCCTTCGGTGCTACTCATAGCAACTGCACGTATGGTGTCCTCACCGAGCTGCTGTGCCACTTCGCAGACGACTTTGCGCTCACCGTGATTCACAACGAGTGCCGTATAGATATCTGGTAAGCAACCTGTGTCAAATTTTGCATCTACCACAGGTCCTATTATTTGAACTATCTTTCCAGTTGCTGCTGCCATGCTAATCTCCTTTACCTCAAGGCTTCCGCGCCGTTGACTATATCAAGCAATTCGGTGGTTATTGTCGCTTGACGCGCTTTATTATAGTTTAATGTAAGACGCTTTATCATATCGTCTGCACTCCTAGTCGCATTATCCATCGCTACCATCCTAGCACCGTGCTCCCCAGCAGCGGATTCTAACAATGAGTGATATATTGAAAATGTTACATACCTAGGCAATAGTCTCCCTAAAACCGAAGCAGGGTCAGGTTCTATCAAAAAGTCAGACAAACCAGCATCGGTCGCTACGTTGTAGTCGTAAGCCATCTCAAACTCAAGCTTGTAGCCCTCATTTACACGGTCTTTATCCAGCGAGAGCGGAAAGAGCTGCCTACATATTGGCAGTTGAAACGATACCGAGAAAAACTCATTATATATGAGATATGCCGCATCTATTTCTCCATTGGTAAAGGCTTTAGCGATTGTTTTTGAAATCTCTTCCGCATGCGGATAGGTCACTTTTCCGCTAAGCGAAATCCATTTACAGACAATATCGGCATTTCTGCGCCTAAAGTAATCATAAGCATTCTTGCCCGATATATACAACTTTATCTTATAGCTCGGATTTTCCTGTTGAAAACTCTGAACAGCCTTTACAACGTTAGAGTTAAAAGCACCGCATAGCCCCCTATCTGAGCTTAAAACAAACAACCCCACAGTTTTAGTCTCACTAGGAACTACCATATACGGATGCTTAAAGTCGCTCACATTAGCTGCAAGGTTGACGACAACTTCGCGCAACTTTTCAGAGTATGACTGAGTGCTTGTAACAGCCTCATTAGCACGCCGCAACTTCGCAGCAGAGACCATTTTCATGGCCTTTGTAATCTTTTGAGTGCTATGCACTGAGCTTATCTTACGCTTAATGTCTTTAATACTAGCCATTAAATACCTCTAAAATAGCCAACTTACGCAACAAATCTCTTCTTAAAATCGTCAAGGAACTCTTTCAACTTAGCTGACAAGGTGTCACTGATAGCTTTCTTATCATGTAACTCTTGTAGCATCTCTGGGTGCTCCGTTTCTATGCTGGTCAGAAATTCATGTTCAAACTTAGAGACCGATTTTAATGCAACGTCATCAATATATCCATTAGTTCCCGCAAATAGCACTAAAACCTGTTTTTCTACTGACAAGGGCGAATATTGCGGCTGTTTCAAAAGCTCCGTTAATCTGCTACCGCGTGTAAGTTGCGCTTGCGTAGCGGAATCAAGGTCGCTGCCAAACTGAGCAAACGCCGCCATAGCACGATATTGTGCTAGGTCTAATCGCAAACGCCCTGCAACTTGTTTAACAGCTTTTATCTGGGCACTGCCACCAACGCGTGATACTGATATACCTACGTTAACTGCAGGGCGAACGCCACTGAAAAACAGGTCTGTTTCAAGGAATATCTGTCCGTCTGTTATAGATATTACATTAGTAGGTATATAGGCAGCTACGTCACCAGCCTGAGTCTCAATAATAGGCAGTGCCGTCAATGAACCCGCACCAAGTGCATCACTCAACTTAGCCGCACGTTCAAGCAACCTTGAATGCAGATAGAACACATCACCCGGATAGGCTTCACGACCCGGAGGACGGCGGAGCAACAACGACATCTGCCTATACGCAACGGCATGTTTTGACAAATCGTCATATATAAGTAGCGCATGCTTACCGTTATCTCTAAAATACTCGCCCATAGTGCAACCCGCCAACGGTGCGATAAATTGAAGCGGCGCAGAATCGCTTGCCGTAGCGGCAACAACTATCGTATATTCCATAGCCCCGTGTTTCTCTAGTATCTCTACAACGTTAGCTACTGTTGAACGCTTCTGCCCTATTGCTACGTAGACGCATATCATGTTCTGCCCTTTCTGATTTATGATAGTATCTAGTGCAATAGCGGTTTTACCAGTCTGCCTATCGCCTATTATAAGCTCACGCTGACCGCGCCCTATTGGTATCATCGCATCTATCGCCTTAATGCCAGTTTGAACAGGTTCATGGACAGACTTGCGCGCAAGTATTCCCGGTGCAATCTTCTCTATAACATCCATTTTGGTTGCTTTGATAGGTCCCTTCCCATCTATAGGCTCTCCAAGCGGAGACACAACACGTCCTATCAAATCATCACCTACAGGGACGGATGCAATCCTACCCGTTCTCTTAACGGTATCGCCCTCTTTAATGTGCTCATAATCGCCGAATACCACGACTCCGACATTGCTATATTCCAAGTTCATCGCCAGTCCGTAGATGCCACCTGAAAACTCCACAAGCTCCCCAGACATGACGTTATCAAGCCCATGAATTTTAGCTATGCCGTCACTAGCACTTAGGACGGTGCCTATCTCCGCCATCTCAACTTTCTTGTCAAAGTTTTTGATTTGCTCGCGTATTATCTGGCTAATTTCGTCAGCTTTAATCTGCATATCAACACCTATACTTATTTTAATCGCACCATATATCCGCCCATATTACTTACTAAGCTCCATTTTTAACCTATCAAATTTGCCACGCAGACTCAAATCATATAACATACTGTCAACAAACACTTTCATTCCGCCAAGCAACGATTCATTCACGAACTCTTTCAATACTATCTTACGTCCAGTCAACTTTTCCAATGTTGACAAAAGCGACTTTCTAATGGCATCTGTTATAGACACAGCGTATTCCACGCGCACCTCCAGCTCACCGTTAGCCTCCATAATGCGCCTTTCAACAACTTCAACAACAGCTTCAAGCTGGTTCAAGCGGCGATTATTAGCTAGAACTACTAAAAGTCCCTGTGTAAGCCTGTTAAGCCCAGCACCCTTTTTAGCAAGTGCATTTATTACAGCTATCCTATCGCTAGCCGATAGAGCGAGACTTGATACAAAAGTGGCAAAGTCATCATTATTAAGGAGTAACTCCTTGAGTTGCGCTAAATCGCTAGTTACAGCATCAATATTTCCACTGCTCAAGGCTTCAAAATAAAGGGCATCTGCATATCTGACGGCTACTGGTGAGTTAATCATAAACTATTCCCCCCTCTCCGATATACATAAGATTGTCTGCTATATACTTCTGTTTATCAGATAGGGTCATAGCTACGACTTGTTCTTCAGCCTTAGCAAGGGCACTTTTTGCCACTACCGCCCGTATAGCCAGCCTAGCTTGTTCTGTCTCAACATTCAACGTATTTTCAGCAGAGCGTTTCAACTTTTCTGCCATCCGCTCAGCACTGGCAATTAAATCCTGCGCTTCGCGCTGGGCTGTGGCACTAGCAACCTCTTTCATCTTTTTGAGTTCTTCACTCATCGCATTGATTTTAGCTACGTAGTCAACAAGTTGCGCTTCAGAATCTTTGCAGGCTAGTTCAGCCTTTTTCATCGCATCGCTAGCACTCGCTACACCATTAGCTGTCTCATCAGAAAGACGCTTGCCTACAAACTTGTATAACAAACCTACGAACAGAACGAATGCAACTACACGCCAATAAAAGCCACTGACGCTGTAGTGTGCATCAGCAGATGCCACCGCATACGCTGGCAACATTAGAGCAAACAATGCGGATAGGACTAGTTTCATGCAACACTACTCCTGCTTACCTTGCTGACTATATCTGTAAGTATTTGCCGCGAATATTCATCTACCTGTTTCATAAGTATAGAACAGACAATATCAGTCTCGCTCTTTATATTAGCACGTCCAGCCTCTACAAAAGTTTTAGCCTCTGCGTCAGCCCTATCAGTAATAGCCTTAGCGCGGGCTAGAGCCTCCGAACGCAAGCCAACAGAATATTCTGCTAGCTCTGCACGCACCGCCTCAAGGTCTGCCTCGTATATTTCACGCTTTTTCTCTATCTGACGCAGATTGTCGGTTGCCCTATCGTTTAGCTCTTTAACTAAAGCGTCCCGCCGACTATACGTAGAATGAACGGGTGCAACAATCCACTTGCTCACTAGTAGCACAATTACAAGGAATTGCGCTATTTGAATAAACAGTGTATAATCTATACCTATCTGCATCTAATTACACCTGCCCCTGTCTAAATATATGAAACTTAAACTCCTACTTATTTAACTAAAAAGTTTTCAGCTTGTCAAGAGATTATTTTATTTTGTAATTGCACAAGTTAAAATGCCCCTCTTTAGCTCATCCACAAATGGTTCACTGGTCCTACCCCCCTGCCGATGCTGAGTTTTGCGCCAGTAGCGATTGCTCCTGTAATATATTTCTTTGCTAATCTTATGCTCTCGTTTAGGCAATGTCCCTGCGCTAGGTAGGTTGCTATCGCCGCCGAATAGGTGCAACCAGTGCCGTGCAGGTTCTTGGTATCAGTCCACGCACCGCTAAACTCTTGAAAGTTCGCCCCGTCGTATAATATATCAACAGCAACACCCTTGTCTCCTGTAATATGCCCACCCTTTAAGACGACCGCCCTTGCCCCCATATTAACTAATCGCTTGCACGCATTGTGAACATCGTTCATATCCGATATTTTAACGCCAGTCAGCAGTTCCGCCTCAGGTTTATTAGGGGTTATGACACTTGCTATGGGAAATAGTTGCTCCACTAGTGCCGCTCTTGCGCTGTCTTGCAGTAGCACCGCCCCTGTGGTAGCCACCATTACAGGGTCAACAACTAGTTCTTTTACATTATGTGCTTTTAATTGCTCTGATACGGCACAGATGATTTCGCTTGAAAACAGCATACCAGTTTTGACAGCATCTGCGCCGATGTCTGACAGCACGGCATCTATTTGAGATGTAACGCTCTCTGGCGTTGTGGGCATTATATGTGTTACGCCTAGCGTATTTTGCGATGTTAGCGCAGTAATTGCACTCGTTCCAAATACTCCGAGCGCAGTGAATGTCTTTAGGTCTGCCTGTATGCCAGCACAGCCACCAGAATCAGAACCCGCTATCGTCAAAGCTTTATACATTTTTAATTACTCCTACCATGCTCTACCTTCTTATGTTCCTACGCCACTAAATATTTGCAATTTTCCTCGCCAAACAGCTGTGAGGTTAAAGCGAGTAGCTTACTGGACGGTTTAACGCCCAATCTACGCAATAAGTCAAACTCTAGCTGGTAGCTACCCGCACCACTCATGCGGAATTTTACAGGCAATCTGCCTGGCATAGCCTCTAGTTCTGTGCGGAACTGGGCGAGCCTATCGCTGTCAATCCTATCAACTGGAAGTGTTATAACTAACTGTTTGATAAAGATTCCAAGCGCAGTGTCTAGCTCATACACATCATCTACCAGTAGCGAACCACCGCGTTCCCGCACTTGCCACATGCCTTTGACAACGATGGGTTTGCCTTTTAGTTGTTCCAGTTTGTCAGCCAACTTCTTATACGTTTTGGGAAATATCACTCCATCAAGATAGCCCTCCCCATCAGACAGTTTCACAAATGCCATCTTTTGATGTTTTTTAGTGTCATCATTCTTATTAGTGAACGTTTCCTTTATCTCCGATATATAGACAAATGCCAACACGGGCTGTCCGTCATTCATATCCTGCACCTCAGCCGTGCGCTTAAATGCATCGGTCGTAATGGCTGGTAGCCTCATCCCTGCTTCGCCTGTGAACTTGCTGGTTTTCACCTTGTTTTTCTGCTCTGCCATAGGTGAGGCTAGCGCATCTGCAATGTTGTCAAACATTCGCTCTAGTATAACCTCCCCCTTGCCGTCGCTACTCTCTTGATACGTGCCCTCTACAACGACAACTTTGTTCTTTTCAATCATTTGCATATATTCGGTGTATTTGCGCGGAAATGCTAGCACCGTGAGCGAGCCGCTGGCATCTTCTATAACAAACCGCACCATTTTTTCGCTGGGTCTGTCGTTATTCTTGTTGGTTGAACTTGTCTTTATGCTGGCGATTACACCGATAAAGCGCATTCTATCTCCCTCTTCGCGTGATTCTTTGATGAATATGCCACCATTGCCCTCGTCATCATCTGGTTGTTCTACGTCTTCATCCTCCCCCTCTTGGCTAATGGCGATGTTGTTAAATAATCCCACAGCATTAGCCGCCTGTAATGCCTCCTGAACAGGGTGTGATGAGAAATAAACTGACAATACTTCTTTTTCTTTTGCCAATAGCTCGTCTTTTTTCATCTCCTCAACATTTGGATATTCCTCTGATAATAACGCAATGTTCTCATCATCACTAGATAAGAAATCCTCAATGCTCTGCACGCCACTAGCCCGTAGTTCATCATCTTTCTTTTTGCGGTCGGTAGAATAGCGGTCCAGCAGTTTTGGTAATAGTGCAATCAGTTGCTGGCGATTCTTGCCGAAACTGTCAAACGCTCCTGCGTAGATTAACGCCTCTATTGCCCGTTTATTTACCCTGTGCGTGTCAACACGTTCGCAAAACTTGTATATACTCTCGTATTTGCCACCCCTGCCACGCTCTTCTATTATATTATCAGCAGCTAAACCTACGTTCTTAACGGCACTTAACCCGAACCAGATACCTCCACCACCAGCCTTGTCGTCTTTATCAACTTCATATTCAAATTCAACTACACTCTTATTCACATCTGGCGCATACACGTGTATGCCATGCGATTTGGCATCCTCCATAAACTTGGCAAAGTCCTTCTTGCTGTCAATAGCGATACTCATACATGCTGTGTAGTATGACTCAGGATAGTGCTTTTTCAGATACGCCGTCTGATACGCCAGCATCGCATAAGCCGCTGAGTGGCTCTTGTTAAAGCCATAGTCAGCGAACTTCTCCATCAAATCAAATATATTTTTTGCCACTCTCTCGTCCGCTACCCCATGTTTAAGTGCGCCAGGAATGTTGCGCCTTTCATCACCATGTAAGAACACTTCTTTCTCGCGCTCCATCTGCTCGGCATCTTTTTTGCCCATAGCGCGGCGCAGATTGTCCGCTGCTCCTAACGAATAGCCCGCCACAACACGTGCAATCTCCATAACCTGCTCTTGGTATACGATTACCCCGTAGGTATCTTTCAGAATAGGCTCTAGTTCGGGCACTTCGTAGGCAATTTCTTGTCTGCCATGTTTCCTGTCGCAGAATAGCTCTAGCATACCACCCTTGATAGGACCAGGTCTAAACAGCGCATTAGCAGCGGTAATATCTTCTAGGTTAGATGGTTTCATATTGCGCAGTAGTCGTCTCATGCCATCGCTTTCTAGCTGGAATACCCCAGTAGTATCTCCAAGGGAAATCATCTCATAGACCTCTTTGTTATCGTATGGAATATTTTCCAGTTCAAAGTCCGCATCTTCGTATTTGTGTATCAACTTGACCGCCTCGTCAATAATCGTCAGATTGGCTAATCCGAGGAAGTCGTATTTTATCAAGCCTAGTTCCTCTAATAGGTGCTTGTCGTATTGTATAACGCCCATCGCATTGGTGACATTGACATTTTCATTTTCAATTTCAGCTTTATCTTTATCTCTCTCCTTGTCCATATCTCTATCGCGACATAGGGGCGCATATTCGGTGATAGATTTATCTGTTATCACTATACCCGCTGCGTGGACACCGTATTGACGCAATAACCCCTCCAGTTTGGAAACTTTTTCATAGAATCCAACGTTTTCAGCCTCTAGTCGTGCTATCAGGGTATTATCATTCTTAACCGCCTTTGATATAGTCATACTAGGCTCTTTGGGAATAGCATTTGCCAGCTTTGTCGCCACATTCAGTGGCACGCCTAGTGCTCTGCAAGCATCACGCACCAGCCCCCTGCCCGCCATCTGTCCGAATGCAGCTACCTTTGCGACCCTGTCAACTCCATATCTTTCGGCAACGTATCTGATAACCTCGTCCCTGCGACGAATGCAGAAGTCAATGTCAAAGTCGGGGAATGAATTGCGCTCTGGGTTGAGAAACCGCTCAAATAGCAAATTCATTTTGATAGGGTCTAGGTCGGTGATACCCATTGAATACGCTACCAACGAGCCTGCACCAGAGCCTCTGCCGGGACCGACGGGTATCTTTTGCGAGCGAGCGTAGCTGATAAAATCCCACACTATCAGATAGTAGCCGATATAGCCTTTCAGCTTGATGACGTCCATCTCCATTTCTAGCCTGCCATAGTAGGTTCTATGCTTGGAGACATCTGGAACGCGCTCAAGACGCTTTTTCAGCCCCTCCATTGCTATGTGCCTAAAATAATTTTCTTGCGTAAAGCCGTCTGGCACCTCAAAATCGGGCATGTGAACCTTGCCGAAGTCTTGTTCCATGTTCACGTTGCAACGTTCTGCTATTTTAACAGTGTTCTCTACCGCCTCAGGTGCGGTTTTGAACGCCTCAATCATCTCCTTTGGGCTACGGACGTATAGCCTATCAGTTCTATCCTCCTCTTTAAGCATATCCTCTACCTTCTTCTTGTATTGGATAGCCATTAGCAGATTGTGCGATGCATCGTCACCTTTGTTTAGATAGTGACAGTCGCCCGTTGCCACCAGTGGGATGCCCGTATCCTTTGATATGTTTATAATTTGCGCGTTGACGGCAAGCTGGTCTGATAGCCCATTGTCTTGTATTTCAAGATAATAGTTCCCCTTGCCCATTATCTCCTCATATTCTAGGGCAATGTCGCGCGCTGTATTATAATCAGAGTTTGGTTCTAGTATTTTCCTCGCTACCTCGCCCGCTACGCAGGCAGACAGTGCAATCAACCCCTCATGGTATTGCTTTAACAGATTTTTATCTATGCGTGGGCGTTTGTAAAAGCCTTCTAGCTGGGCAATGCTCACTAGTTTTCGTAGGTTGTAAAAGCCCTGATAGGTTTCGGCAAGTAGCACTAGGTGATAATTTGATACGGCATTGTCTTTGTAGTCTCTATTGCGTAGGTCATCGGGTGCAACATAGACCTCGCAACCGATAATAGGCTTGATGCCCGCTTTTTTGCACTCTTTATAGAAGTCAACTACGCCGAACATCGTGCCATGGTCGGTAATAGCCACGCTGTCCATGCCCAGCTCTTTAATGCGCCCAGTGAGTTTGTCTATTAAAATAGCACCATCTAATAGCGAATATTGGGTGTGCAGGTGCAGGTGCACGAACTTGCTATTGCTCTCTTGTGCCATAAAACCTCCGTGTATATGGGCTATTCTTTACCAACACATCTTATCAGAAAATATTTTTGTGTCAAGGCAGGGGAATAACTCCCCTCTCGCGGTAAAACCGCTGTGGAGGCTTTAGAACGCACCAGCCTTTATCTCTTGTTTCATTTTAATGTAGATTTCTGCTGTAAGTTTTGCATCTAGCAGTGCACCGTGTAGCGTGCGGTTGCTATTGTCAATGCCATAAGCACGGCACAGAGCGTCAAGATTATGGTGTGCTAAATGAGTATTGAGCTTTCTTGATAAAGCCACAGTATCAACAGCCCGCTCCTTTGCGATTGCAGGCAAATTAACCCTTGCCAGTTCAGCATTCAGAAAACCCATATCAAATGATGCATTGTGGGCAATCAATGTTGAATCGCCAATGAAAGCCAACAGTTCGCTCGCAATATCAATAAATTTAGGCTTATCCCTCAAAAACTCACTAGTTAGTCCGTGAACCTCTAGTGCACGGGGGTGTATGCTACGCTCTGGATTTAGATAGCGTTGAAAGGTGTTGCCTGTTAATGTGCCGTTTAATAGCTCTACACAACCTATTTCAATAATTCTGCCTGTGCTAGCTGCGTATCCTGTAGTTTCCGTGTCAAATATAATCTCCCTCATAGATATCCTTTCAATATGTTGTTTATATATTATATTCAAGTAATTTTGATAGGCGTGAAAGTGGGACTAGATGGACTTGAACCATCGACCTCGCGCTTATCAGGCGCGCGCTCTAACCACCTGAGCTATAGTCCCCTATAAGAACCGATAATGGCATATAATATAGCAAAGGGCAACCACAGGGTTGCCCTTTACCTTAGCATAATGGAGGTTGGGAGGATTGAACTCCCGACCCCCTGCTTGCAGGGCAGGTGCTCTCCCAGCTGAGCTAAACCCCCATAATATTCAACTTTCAAGGATGTTTGGGGAGGGGAGGTGCAAGAGAGGTCTTATTTACCTAATTAAGTATGATGTTAAACAATCCTTAAAAAGGAGGTGATCCAGCCACACCTTCCGGTACGGCTACCTTGTTACGACTTCACCCCAGTTACCGGACTTGCCATCGACGGCTCCCTCCTTACGGTTAGGCCACCGGCTTCAGGCACGACCGACTCCCGTGGTGTGACGGGCGGTGTGTACAAGGCCCGGGAACGTATTCACCGCAGTTTTGCTGACCTGCGATTACTAGCGATTCCGACTTCATGCAGTCGAGTTGCAGACTGCAATCCGAACTGAGACATACTTTGTGAGATTCGCTCCGCTTCACAGCTTGGCTTCCCTCTGAATATGTCATTGTAGCACGTGTGTAGCCCTGGACATAAGGGCCATGATGACTTGACGTCATCCCCATCTTCCTCTAGTTTAACACTAGCTGTCCCTCCTGAGTACCCAACTTAATGATGGTAACCGAAAGCAGGGGTTGCGCTCGTTGCGGGACTTAACCCAACACCTCACGGCACGAGCTGACGACAGCCATGCAGCACCTGTCTCACAATTCTAGTAAACTAGCACTCCCGCTTCTCTGCAGGATTCTGTGGATGTCAAACCCAGGTAAGGTTCTGCGGTTAGCATCGAATTAAACCACGTGCTCCACCGCTTGTGCGGGCCCCCGTCAATTCCTTTGAGTTTCATTCTTGCAAACGTACTCCCCAGGCGGGATACTTATCGCGTTAGCTACGATACCGAAGCTTAATGCCCCAACATCTAGTATCCATCGTTTACAGCGTGGACTACCAGGGTATCTAATCCTGTTTGCTCCCCACGCTCTCGCACCTCAGCGTCAGTTACCACCCAGAATGCCGCCTTCGCAACAGGTGTTCTATCTGATATCTACGCATTCCACCGCTACACCAGATGTTCCGCATTCCTCTATGGCACTCTAGCATAAAAGTATCTCAGGCATTCCCCCAGTTAAGCTGTTGTCTTTAACCCAAGACTTTTTACACCGCCTACGCGCGCTTTACGCCCAGTCACTCCGAACAACGCTCGCCCCCTCCGTATTACCGCGGCTGCTGGCACGGAGTTAGCCGGGGCTGCTTCTGCAGGTACCTTCAAAATATAGTCAGTTACTACTATACACTTTATTCCCTGCTGAAAGAACTTTACAATATAAATACCTTCTTCATTCACGCGGCGTCGCTGCGTCAGGCTCTCGCCCATTGCGCAAAATTCCCCACTGCTGCCTCCCGTAGGAGTTTGGGCCGTGTCTCAGTCCCAATGTGACCGTCCACCCTCTCAGGCCGGTTACCTATCGTAGCCTTGGTAAGCTCTTACCCCACCAACTAGCTAATAGGACGCGAGCTCAACTATCAGCACTAGATTACTCCAGCCTTTCTTGCTACACCACTCAATATAGCTCATATCCGGTATTAGCCCACCTTTCGGCAGGTTGTCCCAATCTGATAGATAGATTACTCACGCGTTTCTCACCCGTGCGCCAGTATACTCATCCCCGAAAGAACTTTCCCCTAAGACTTGCATGTGTTAAGCACGCCGCCAGCGTTCGTTCTGAGCCAGGATCAAACTCTCCATTCATTTATCCATTGACCCGCTCTTGCTGACCTCTCCTCTCCCCAAACTTCCTATTCCAAATATCAATTCCAACCCCGCAACCAGCGGGACAAACACCATACCATACATTAAATCAACAAGTCAAGAAGTTTTTTAATTATTTTTATATTTGAATTGCAGCCCAGTTATAGTATATACTCTGCGTATCACCGTCAGGAGGTGCAAAGTGCGGCACAAAACAGGCGTTTCTCTATGGCGCAGAGTTCTTGCGCTTCTTATACCGTTTGGGCTTGCACGTCGCATAGTGCGTGGGGGACGTGTGATTGAATATTTCAAGTGGTTCTTTGATAAACGCAACATTGCCCGTGGGGGGGGGGGGGGACTTCCCGCAATATCTGTCTATAGTGACGACAGTCAGGAACGAAATCCCATATATGGCTGAATGGATTGAATATCACCTACTTGTAGGCGTTGAGAAGTTCTATATATACGGCGAAGATGACGACATTGAACTACGGGAATTTATGAAGCCTTACATTGAGGATGGCGTGGTTGAATACCTAAACTTCGGAGAGTCTACTGATACTGTGAAAGAGGCTTTTGACTTTACCAACGTGGTCGCCTCAAAACAAAGGCGTATATGTGGCGATGCTGTCAAACGTTTTAAGTATAACACCTTTTGGCTAGCATTTGTTGATGTGGATGAGTTCCTCGTGCCTATCAGCACTAATAATATACCAGACTTTTTGCGTGATTTTGAGGATGAAGTCGGCGTTGAGGTGAACTGGCTTATATATGGTGATGGCGGACATAAGACAAAAACGAACGAGCTTGTTATGGAACGATTTAGAGACCACTCTGAGCGAGATACGCCATACAATTATACCGTAAAAACAATATTCAACCCTAGATACGTATTTAAGGCGGGTGTCCACGCATTTGAATATTGGCATAAAAAGCGCAACGTTGCAGTTGATACCCATAAGCAGCCTAAACGAATAAAAAGCACGAGCATAACATCAGAGTTTGTCTATCACGATAAGCTACGTATAAACCACTACATCGTCAGGACTATTGAGGAATATATGAGCAGAAGATTGAATATAGAAAATTCGCTCTATAATGATAGAGCTGCCCTGCTTGAGAAGTTTGCCGAGCTTAACCACAACGAGATAAAGAACGATAATATTATGGATAGATACGTGCCGTTGGTAAAGGAAAGGATAGCAAAGCGGTTTGCCACTAGGTAACACTACACCCATTATTTTACCACCTGCCATTTATAATATCCTCATACAGAGCGGTGTTCTGAACAATCGGCTCACACACCTGCAAGCCACCGCTTAGCGCGCCATGCGCACACTCTAGGAAAAATATTTTAGGTTTCCTGTCAACCGCAGGGTATAAGAATGCCAACTTTTTAGGCTCAAAGTTATAGCTGATACATGCGTTAATAGTCGTTGCAAGCCTGTCGGTTACACCAGATAAAGCAAGCCGTCCGCCGAAAAAAATATACTTCTTACAGAATGCCAGCAGTTCATCTAATGATAGCTCCACATCAAAGCGCGCCTGCTGCTTGCCAGTGTCACTGCTGAGCCTGCCACTGCCCATAGCCCTATATGGGGGATTACATATTGCCATATTGAATTCATTATCAGGCTTATATGTCTTTATATCTTGATGAACAGCTTTAATAACATTCCCTAGTTTATTTATATTTATGGTATCTTCTAGGTGCTTAAACATCTCATCTTGTAGCTCCACAGCTACGATGTCGCACACCTGTTTTCGCTCTGCAAGCAACACTGATAGCACCCCTGAGCCACTACATATATCTATAATGCGCTCCTTCGGTTTAACTGTTGCAAACCATGCTAACACTAGTGAATCGCTACCGAAACGGAAACCCTCATCAGGCTGGCTGATTTGCAAGGATTGGGAGATTATATAGTCTATTGACATTAAACGCTATAGCCGCGATAAGATATTAAAAGTTGTTTCTGATTTATTTAACGTGTAGTAATGCAATCCGTTCACGCCACGTTCTAATAGCTCACGTGATTGCAGAAGTGCGTGTTCTTCACCGATTTTTGCGGCATCTATTGCACTAGCCTTTTCCAGCCGCTCTACCAGCTTGCTCGGTATTGCCGTCCCGCACATATCAATAAAACGCGCTACCTGCTTATAGCTAGTGATAGGCATAAGCCCTGCTACCACAGGCAGGTGAACGCCCGCACTATGCAATCTGTCAAGATATTTATAAAACACGTTATTGTCAAAGAACAGCTGCGTTACCAAAAAACTTGCCCCCGCATCAGCTTTAGCCTTAGCTGCTAGCGTATCAGCATTCACGTCCGCCGCTTGCGGATGCTTTTCAGGATAGCCCGCCCCGCCGATACAAATATTAGGACACTTAGCTCTAATATGCGCTATCAACTCACTAGCATAACTAAATGCTTTCGGCATAGCGGTAGCATTCTGTGGCATATCGCCACGCAGGGCAAGCACGTTCTCTATGCCAGCATTCATGAGCTGCTTACAGGTATCAACTATAGTTTCAGGGGTGTTGCCATAGCAGGTTAGGTGCATCATAGTGTTGAATTTATGCTCGTTAGTCAGCGTTTGCGTCCAAGCAAATGTTTTGTCGCGCGTAGAGCCACCCGCACCATAGGTGATTGAGACAAAATCAGGTGGGAAACTTTTCAAATGCACAATGCTGTCAAACAGCACCCCTTCCTGCGCTACCTCTTTGGGCGGAAAGAATTCATAAGAACGAGTGGTTTTTAACCTTAATAATTCTGAAATTTTCATAATTAAAACTCTAACTCACCCGATAATATTTTATTAACATAGACAGGCACTACCTCTCCCGCTTTGCCGTGAACCTTTTCCTTGAACATACTAGCCCCCAAAGACGGTTCTAAATTCAGCTCAACAGTGTGCGCGCCCGCACTGCGAGCGGACTGAACAAAACCTGCAGCGGGATATACATTGCCCGATGTGCCTATTGATATGAACAGCTCGCAGCTATGCAATGCATAACTAATCTCATCCATCATAAATGGCATCTCGCCGAACCATACTATATGGGGGCGGAGCGTCCCCTCAGTGCCACACTTCTCGCACTTGCTCGCTAGTGTTATATCATCATAGCAGTCAAATACAGTCTCACATTCAGTACACCTTATTTTATTGAGTTCGCCGTGCATATGTATCAGGCTTTTAGTGCCCGCCTGTTCATGCAAATTATCAACATTTTGCGTCACCACTAGCACATCGTCGCGCCCCTGCTCTAGCTTTGCCAACGCAAGATGTGCTGGGTTAGGTTTTACTGATTTTAACTCTCTGCGGCGTTTATTGTAGAAATCAAGCACCAAGAGCGGATTGCGCTCGTAGCCATCAGGGGTGGCAACGTCTTCCACCCTATGCTCCGCCCATAACCCATTAGCATCACGAAAGGTCGCTATACCCGACTCTGCCGATATCCCTGCACCCGTTAATACTACAATCCCCATAACTCACCCACCCCGATTATTAGCGTTTGAATTTAGCCATACTAATAACTTTGCCCTCGTTATTATCCCGCTCAAACTCGTATATGTCAAACGTTATACCTCTATACACCTCTTTGGTAGCCTCAGTCACACTCATTATGGCTATTATATCCCCCTGCGGATTAACTGCTACTGACGCCAACTTTGTTCTCTCCAGCTCCTGTGCGGGGCGACACGAATAGTCAAATATTATCGCCCGCTCGTCTGCTACAACTAACGTATTATCATAAACAAGTGGCGATATTTGCGAAGCCCTGTGAAATGGTGGCGGATACGCCCCGATAGGCACTACGGTCTTGCCAATCAGCCGCAGATGAGAATATAACGGAGTAAGCTGCATATCATATATCATACAGCCACCAACTTCATTTTCACTGGTAATCCCCGCTGGGTTCAGCCAGACTCGCCCCCCCGATACACCCATACTCGTTGCCGCATACTCTATATATGCGATATGCGTAGCATTTGAGTCTATATGTTGAACAATTAGTGTAGTTTGCTCTTGCAACGCATCAGTGAGCGCAAGGGTTAATGCCTCTAGTCCACTTTCATATTGCCAGCGCACCTCATCTATCTCATTATCATATTCTATCGTATTATACACGTTCAGCTCTTGGTCATAGAATTCTAAAAGGTTGCGGATATGGCAGATTGCATGTTTGCCACAGAGATACCATTTATCCCCGCGTATAGCTTCTACCTCAGTAATTTTATTGTTTTTTTCATCAAGCGCATATTGGTGCAGACAATTATGTCTGATGTAGTTGAGGTGCAACACATCGTCCCTGATAAATAACGAATGGTATAGGTTATCATGAAAATAACTGAGCCGCGGGAAAGTCGCTACAACCTCTACCTTATCAGCAGATGCTTTTAGCAACGTGTAGCTTTCCTCATATATAGTGGTAGGCTTGTTAAACTCCAGCCAGTATGCGCCATTCCAGATAAAGATGTTGACCAAATTACCGAAAGTATTCTGGATACCTAGTTCGTCAACTTTGCCCGAACTATGGTAAATCATCAGATGCAATGCCTCTTTGCTGTCTGATACCGCTATTACGTCTTTGTTGTCAAAAGCATATAGGCGGACGGGGGTAAGCTCCTGAGCGGGGAAATTATTTACCTTAATTTCTCTGACTTTCTTAAACATCCACGAGCTTCCCTATGCTTTTATGTTGATGATGGTACCCATCATATCGTCAATGGTTTGTAGCATTTTGGCGTTAGCTTTATAGCCGTTTAGAGCAATAACCTCTTGAGTCTTCGCCAATGCGATTGAACCCGTGATTTCCACTGAATCCATCCCCTTATACTCATTAACATATACAGGGTTCGTGACGTTCTGCACAGAAGATGCATACGTCCGCTCTATAGTAGCAAAGCCAGCAGTGATTGAACCTACATTCATAGCCTAAACATACTCTAATTGAGTTCCTTTGTCCAGTGAAAACTTAAAACCTGTGCATAAATCCGCCGAACATACCGAACACTCCGTTTTTATCAACCAGCGGGCTATCTTTAGTCGCACTTGACAGGAAACTATATTCGCCATGCACCATCAGTATATTTTGTTTAGAAAACATATACATGGCACTAAGTCCCACAGCTGGCATCCAGCCATCAGATGGTTCGTAGCGGTCTATCCCGCTGCGACGGTTGTCGTCTCGGTTGATACCGTAATAATATTCATTAAACTTTTTATTTGCCCAGCGCACAGATACCGATGGTGTAAGTGAAAACCTCATTCCAAAACGAATACCATACCCATAAGACAGCTCTGCCAAGATACTATTGCTGATGTTTAGAATGTCACCCATAGCAGTTGCCTTAAATTCGCCTAATAAGGTCTTTTTCTCAAAACTAAATCCCATTCCCATAGTTGATGGACGCTTATGCAACCGTTTAATCGTCTCATTGTCGCTACTGTCAGGGTCAAAATCTTTACCTATATGAGCTAATATAATATTAAATTGAGTAGAGTTATCGCGGTAGGCATGGTAGCCAAATGTAGCCATCTTCCAGAAAAAGCTATCCGAATCAACCGATATAAACGGCAATGGACCGCTGTAATCATCGTCAAAAACATTCCACGTTATATCTTTGTAGCGGTCTAATCCGCTCTTAGTGCCCTTATATTCACGGTCAACATACATTAGTCCGCCACCCGCCATAACCTCCACCGCTAACGCATTGCCCGAAAATGCAATTACACATAACAGCACTAAATACACTCTTTTCATAGAATTCTCCCGATAGCTAAAAAATAGTTGAAACAGCAATTGTTTTATAGTAAAATCATTGAGATGTCAACGAATGTTTTGGCATTTATATACATAACAACCACTAGACTTTCTTGTAATGCAAGTCGGGCGCGTAAAGCTACCCTAGCGGTGTTTATTGTGATAAACAAAGAGGGCTACGGATATGAAAAAACTGATAATACTATGTCTGTTAGCTATGCCAGCAGTTGCATCATCTGCAACGTTTAGTTTGATTACAGATGGTGGAACTGTCAATATGTCCGGTTGGTATGCTCCGAATAGAAACCCGATAGGTAATGATATCACCATTGACTCATCACTCCCTGCGTCTCCTCATGCTTATCATATAGTAGCAGGATTGGGTCAGGATACAAGCGTCGTTAATAATAGGCTTACAGTCAATCATGCACTGGGATACAACACTGAAGTATTAGCAGGTGCATATTCTTGGGGGTTAAGAAGGTTTTTTGAGGTCAGAGATAATTTTTTGGAAATAAACGCTAACATAGATGGCATATACTTGGTAGGTGCTTTTAGCTCCAGTTGCTACAGCATCGTTGGATACAATCATATAAGCATCCTATCTGGCTACATCAACTATTACCTGATAGCTGGGACATATTCCAACAACATATCCAATCCAAACTCGTCAAATGGGAACTCTGTTTTCATAGGTGAAAACGCTATAATCCACAACTTTTACGGTGGTTCAGGCTTGGCGGATGCTTGTGACCAAGGCTGGGACCAGTTCTGCAATGGTTGGATAATCGGCAGTAGACAGCAAAGAGGTGGTGCTAACAACAACACTATTACCTTGTATAAGCCAACATTCGACAACGTCAACTTCGTGACCATAATGGGTGGAAGAAGTATGGCTGGTGGAGATGACTGGAAGGGAAACGTCCTTAACCTTTATGGCAGAGACGATGGTAGTTATGGCAGGTTTCACAAGATAAGCAACTTTGAAACTTGGAGATTCATAATACCTAGCACAGCTACCGCTGGTTATGAATTTGCTGGAGCTAATAAAGTAGACTTCGGGTGGAATCCGATATTTGAAATATACTTTGAACATGCAACTACATTGTTAACTGTAGGAGATAACATAACTCTGATAGCAGTGGCTCCATCTGGCATCACTGGTGGACACGTAGTTGACGAAACGTTCCGAGGGAACGACTACATATTCTGGCTGCACACCACTAATGATGGCTTAATTGCAGAACTGATGCATCTAGGAGCAATAGACAACACAACGTGGTTGGGGAATCGAGGTGGCGGAGATGCATTTGCCAATGCTAGAAAAATTACCAGTCCAGCCTATAAGAGCTTATCTGAGGCGCAAATAGCGAGCGTAATTGCATTAAATTCGGCAATAGACCAGATAGGCACAGAGTGCAGTAAGATTAAAGAATATGCTGCGAGCAGTGCGTATTTCACAGCTATCAACGGAGGTAACTCCACATATAACACAGGCTCTAGCGTAGATGTAATGTCTTTCTCATTGATGACGGGAGCTGCATGGGACATGGGCACTTACACCTTAAGTTTTCAGAGTGAGGAAGATGCTAAACCCAAGACCATCTATTCTGACATCAATGTGGATGGCTATCATCTGAAAGCACGGAAGACTGTTCGCAAAAAGCCGACACTTCGCAAACTAGGTTTGTCTATGGGTCTATTCATGATGGCTGGGGGTGGTAGCTATACTGCACACAATGAAAATATAGAAGGCAATGGCGAAATACAATATGTTGGCATCGGAAATATGGGAAGAATCAGCCTAGATGACCATTACTTGGATATATCAGTTAATATAGGGAAATCCAAAACTTCCTATGTTAGTGATGACACTGGGGCGGAATACGACACTAAGTCATTGTTTTACGGGCTTAATTTAGGCATAGGTCACTATTTTAATATCAATAAAACGAACAAAATTGATTTATATCTGATGGGCTTATACTTGCACCAAAATGGCGATACTGCTCATGTAGGCACTCAGAAGATAACCTTTGATGACATAGACTCTACAAAACTGAAACTGGGCACTAAATATACCCACAAAGGTAAAAGTCTAACGCCATTTGTAGGTGTGTCTATAGAGCAAGAGTTATCAGCCAATGCATCAGCGGGCGACAGGTATGGCAACCCTATTGAGGCACCAACGTCAAAGGGACACACTATTGCAGGGGAGCTAGGCTTGAAGTTCTGGGAAGACGTTAAAGACCACATAAAACTGAATACAAGTGCTTTATACTATGACGGCATGCGCAACGGATTTGCTGGCAGTGTGCAGGCGTTGTATAAGTTCTAATAGTATTGTTCAAATGACCTTCTCTCTCATACACTGTTTCAATTTTCCTACCTTATCACATTAATCCCGTTCTGTTATTACCTTTGAGCCTTAAATATATAACTCCGCCAATTAGTGAATATAGCACAGCCATTACCCTGCCTACTATGGCGATGTTAGCCCCGCCGTCTGTGCCGAACAGGTGCAGCAGTTCGTCAGACACTAGCTCCGTCCAACCTATATTGGCAGGCGTTATGGGTATGGCGATGAGTAGTTGCATTATGCCATGCATAGCTATCATAGCATAAGCCGCTTTTGTCCCGTATAGACTATATGTGAGCAGTGCCGCAGAGGCGATGGTTAGCATCCGTCCAACCATAGAATAGCTTATAGATGCCAACATCACTCTGTTGTTGAGCACCAACAGGTGCATTGCGCTGATAAATGGTAGTGCACGGCTGGTAAAAGTCCACCTTGCAAACAAACGCTGAATAAAACTATATGAAACATCAAGACGCAATACTACTATGCCCGATAAGAGCACGATAGCAAGCGCAACAAGTGCTATAAACAATATTTTTAAGGTTGCAAGAAATGTGGTATCAACCTGTGTAATAGCAAGCATCAGCGGCAGCAGGATAGCCGATACTAGCACCAGCCCGCAGAAACCGAGTGAGCGGTCAAGCACCGCAACTGCCATACCGCCAGAGATTGGCACATTGTCGCTCTTTTTCAGGTAGTATATTCGTGCAATATCTATCCCCGCACCGCCCGGCACAAAATTGTTGCTGAATATACCTACCATTGTTGCGTTGAATATATCAATGAGTTTTGCTTTATAGCCCAGCGCATCTAAAACGAACTGATACCGCAGAGAAAATACGACATCGTGCGCTATCCATATAATAAATACAGCCATTGTTATCATAGCGTTGCGGGCGTTTAGAAAGTCTGCCAGAACGGACAACTCTATCCTGCCACTGGTGAACAGGAAATAGAGCAGAGCTATAGCTATAGGATATTTTATGAACTTTATGAGCTTGTGCATCTATACATTACATTTATATTTTGGCAAACATTCCAATCACACGTCCGATTATCTGCACATCGCTACATTCTTCTCCCGTCAGCTCCACAGGGGCAAAGTTTGGGTTGTAAGATATTAGTCTTATACCGTCTTTTATCTTCTGAACTGTTTTTACCAGCAGCGAGCCACCCCAGCGAAGCACGTATATACCCTCATTTTGCAGGGTATTCTCTTTAATGTTCACTAATATACCGTCCCCGTCATCTAGTCTAGGTGCCATTGAATAGCCCGATACATGCATGATAACTGTGCTCTTAGCAGCACCCTTTATGCCGAACATCTTTGCGCTCATTTTATATTCGCCATCAGGCGTCTCGTCAGCCATCTCAAGCCCATAGCCCGCTGACGGAGTCACGTGCTCGTAGTGTGGCAAAGTGATTGTATCGTCTGATAGCTCTATGGCAGCAGTCTCGTGTTTCAACGGCTCCCCTTCACCCGTGATGAGCCACACACGTGAAAAGCCCATATCAGAAAGCAAACTTATCTCTTGGTCGTTGAACTTTTGCAACTGCCCGCGCTCAATATTGCGGATACGGGCGACGTTGATACCACTCTTCTCGGCGAACTTGTCTTGACTAAGCTCGCAATGCTCACGTATTTTCTTCAACCGCTTGCTAAGCTGCATGTATGCCCCCAACACCCGTAGAATAACAGAAAAGCAAAAAAAGTCAAGCTCTAATGTATTCTACAACCTGTCAATGATAGCGGATAGCTATAAAGGTGTCTAATCTAGCTTGAATACTATTGATACTGTTAGATTCAATTTTCACAGCCTACTGTGTCTGCGGAGCCGCTGCCTAGTGGTGCCGCAGACACAGTATAAACTGCTTATATAAGGAGACGCCCATTATTTCCACCCCTACTGCTTCACAGCAGAGGTAATGCTCGTCATAAAACTTGCCTAACAGGAGGATATTTAAGAAGAATGGGTTCTGTGCTTTTGGATAAAAAAATGGGATTACTCTACTAGAGTAATCCCAGATGCCCTTTTATCCGAGTATTCTTTTGCACACATCTACCTTTTCGCTTAAGTCCCCAAGCGGCGAACTGGTCTAAAATTTAGGCAGGTCTTCCGACTTTCCTCACCTTGCGCCTTCACATTCACTATATGAACATTGGCTTTTTTCAAGGTGTCTTGATGAAACATCAAGCTACAGGATTTACGGCAATGGGCTTGTCCTTGACTTACACAAGGTTCCCTATTAAGCTAAAATCGCACCTAAACTCGTTAAGTTTTGTCAGCACACGCATACTATACGCTATTAAACAACTTGTCAAGACTTTGTTCTTTTTAGCAGTTTTATCATTTTAATTTCCTCGTGCGTTATTACACTATAATGTCATAATGCACGAAACTATAAAAATTGTCAATCAGAAGATGTGCTAGCTTCCAAAAAGCACTTTAACGCCGAAAAATAATATAGCCGTATAGCGAGCTAACTTTCCAAGCGTTATAAATAGTGCACATTTCGCAAAGGGCATTTTGAGCCAGCCTGCCGCTAATGGCAGAGCGTCCCCCAATACTGGCACCCAAGCAAAAAACATAAAACCTGCCCCGTAGCGTTCTATATATGCTACCGCCTTACCCTCAGGCTTTTTACGCGATACGAAACGCGCAAGCCAGTAGCTAGTAAGGCTACCGAGCGAGTTAGAAATTGTAATAGTTACTAATGTCAGCAGTTTATATTGCGGATAGCGTGATACAAACAACAACAACGCCGCTTCAGAGCCTCCGGGTATCAGCGTGGCTGATAGAAAGGCAAAAACGTTTAAAGATAGTAAGGCAAGAAAAATTATCTGCTCTCATAAGCATCAAGTAGTTGTTGAACGGCACGTGTTATATGCACCGTATCACTCTCAACGCCAGCTTGAAATTCAGGCAATAATGCTTTAACTTTATCATCGTCATAGAAACGGCGGTATAGGTGCTCCTCTATCATAGACTTGAACCAAGAAAGTGATTGCTCCCTGCGTCTGCGCTCAAACACTCCGCTAGATTTTACGTGCGCAAAGAACCTCTCTACCGTATCCCAAAGCCCATCCATACCTAAATGCGTCAAAGCTGAACACGTAAGGGTCGGAGTCGTCCACCCCTCAGTAGCTTGCCTTAAATAGTGAACCATCATCTCATATTCCGAACGGGCACGCTCTGCACGCTCCTTATTGTCGCCGTCAGCTTTATTGACAGCAATAATATCAGCAATCTCCATAACACCCTTTTTCATACCCTGCAACTCATCGCCTGCACCCGTAAGAACAACAAACAAGAACGCATCAACCATTGAACGCACCGTGATTTCACTCTGCCCAACGCCAACTGTTTCCACAATGCTAACATCATAGCCGGCAGCTTCACATAAGAGCAACGTTTCACGACTCTTTCTCGCTACGCCACCAAGCGCACCAGCAGATGGCGATGGTCTAACAAAGGCATTAGGTCTGCGGACAAGCTGCTCCATACGCGTCCTGTCCCCTAATATGCTACCCTTTGTTATAGTGCTTGACGGGTCAACCGCAAGCACGGCAACTTTATGCCCAGCATCACACAGGCGCGTGCCCAGTGCCTCAATAAGAGTGCTCTTACCGGCACCGGGCACACCCGTTATCCCTATACGTAAAGACCTGCCTGTCAGTGGAAGCACCTCCTGCAAAACATTTTGCGCCATATTCATGTGCTCAAGCTTGTTGCTCTCAACAAGGGTAATAGCCCGTGCAAGTATGCCACGATTGCCCTGTTTTATGCCTTCTACATAGTCTGAAACATCTAGCTTAGGCGGTGCTCCGTAGTTATCACGAACCACTATCTCTGCAGTATTGGTGCTAACGCTATCAGCATTAACACTGCTGACAAGCTCTCCGTCGTGCATCACCTCAACGCCTGCCATAACACGGCTTGCGAACTTGGTGCTTTCGCCCTCAGCTCCAGCCCACTCGGGAGATGCCCACTCAGGTTTCTTTACGTCTTCGCTCATAATTAAGCTGCTTTCCTACTTAGGAGTGCCTCTAGCAACTTCTTCGCTGCCACAGGTATAACTGTGCCAGGTCCAAATATCGCTGCTGCGCCTTCTTTGTATAGATAATCGTAATCGGTAGCAGGTATTACACCGCCTGCCACAACCAGTATGTCGCCACGTCCACGTTTCTTCAGTTCAGCAACAAGTTGAGGCATAAGAGTTTTGTGCCCTGCAGCTAGTGAGCTCATCCCAACAACATGCGCATCACCATCCACAGCCTGTTGAGCTGCTTCTTCTGGAGTTTGGAACATAGGTCCCATATCAACGTCAAAGCCCATATCAGCGAACGAAGTAGCTATTATCTTAGCTCCACGGTCGTGACCGTCTTGCCCCATCTTCGCTACCATCAGCCTAGGACGACGACCTTCCTTCTTTTCAAAGTCATCGGCAAGCTTGCGAACTTCGTTGATTACGGTATCATCGTTGTATTCGCTAGCATAAACACCAGAAATCGTCTTAGTTACAGCAACGTGACGACCTGAAACCTTTTCAACAGCATCTGATATTTCACCAAGACTTGCACGAGCACGAGCTGCTTTAACAGCAAGGTCAAGCAGGTTGCCGTTCTTACGGTCTTCAGCTGCCTTAGTAAGAGCTTCAAGTGCCGCTTCAACGTCTTTTTGATTACGTTCTTTCTTGAGCTGTTGCAGACGTTTAATTTGGTTTTCACGAACTGCATTGTTGTCAATGTCTAGCGTTTCAAGAGCAGCTTCCTTTTCAAGACGGTATTTGTTCACGCCTATTATCTCCTCTTTCTTTGAGTCTATGCGCGCTTGACGGCGAGCAGCAGCCTCTTCAATACGCTGTTTTGGCAGACCAGTGCTGATAGCCTTAGCCATACCACCAACCTTATTGATTTCTTCAATATGCCCCCAAGACTTTTTAGCAATTGCATCAGTCAACGCTTCTACATAGTATGAACCGCCCCATGGGTCTATTACCTTGCAGACAGAGGTTTCGTCTTGCAGGAATAGTTGGGTATTGCGGGCAATACGAGCAGAAAAGTCGGTCGGCAATGCTATAGCTTCGTCCAACGCATTAGTGTGCAGCGATTGAGTGTGCCCCATAGTAGCAGCAAGCGCCTCAATAACAGTCCTAGCAACGTTGTTGAACGGGTCTTGTTCAGTAAGCGACCAGCCAGAAGTTTGAGAGTGCGTCCTAAGCGGTAAAGATTTCGGATTTTTAGGTCCAAAAGTATTAACTATCTTAGACCACAACAGCCTGCCAGCACGCAATTTAGCAACTTCCATAAAGTAGTTCTTACCGATACCCCAGAAGAAAGACAGACGAGGAGCAAAGCCATCTATTGTCAGCCCCGCTTCTATACCAGTCCTCAGGTATTCCCAGCCGTCAGCCAAAGTGTAGCCAAGCTCAATATCAGCAGTCGCACCAGCTTCTTGCATATGGTAGCCCGATATACTGATACAGTTATACTTAGGCATTTCCTTAGACGTAAAAGCGAATATATCACCAATAATTCTCATAGAAGGGTCTGGCGGATATATATAGGTATTACGCACCATAAACTCTTTCAATATATCGTTTTGGATGGTGCCTGTCAGCTCTTCGTGCTTAACACCCTTTTCTTCAGCAGCAACGATGTAGAACGCAAGTATAGGCAACACTGCACCATTCATCGTCATTGATACAGACATCTGCCCTAGCGGAATACCGCCAAATAGAATTTCCATATCTTTGATAGAGTCAATAGCAACACCAGCCATACCAACGTCACCCGCAACACGGGGGTTGTCAGAGTCGTAGCCACGGTGAGTAGCAAGGTCAAATGCAACTGACAGACCTTTCTGCCCCATCGCAAGGTTCCTGCGATAGAAAGCATTGCTTTCCTCAGCAGTAGAGAAACCCGCATACTGACGAACCGTCCAAGGCTTAGTAACATACATATTAGGATACGGTCCACGCAAGAAAGGCGCAAGACCCGCAGCCATGTCATATTTCATGTGTTCATAGCCAGCTACATCCTCTTTAGTGTAAAGGGGATTAACATCAATTTGTTCCATAGTGCGGTTAGCAAGCTCTTCAACAGTCTTGCCCGTTTCCTTTTCTATGGCACGCTTCCAATCAGCGTAAGAGGTTTTCTTGAAGTCTGTCTTAAACTTCGCGTTCTTAAAATCTGGTTTGCTCATCTTATATCCCCTTTGCTTTTTGTAAATCAGTCAATACTTTGAGGCAGTCAACGCCCATATAGATGAAATCATCTACACCAGCATCTTTATATGCCTTTTCTAAGGTAGCGTCAGCAGGTTTGCCAGCAAGGAAAACCTTAGCGCCGCTAGCCTTAGCCTTTACAGCCTTAGCTATAGCAGGAACATTTTCAGGATATAGCTTATCGCTTGAGCATATAACAACTACATCAGGCTTAGCCTTGCCAGCTTCATCAGCTAACTTATCAGCAGCATCAAAGCCATCGTTAGAAACCACCTCAAACGCACCTACTTCAAAGAAACTGCGACTGAAGTCTGCACGACCCTTGTGCTGAGGTATCGGACCAAAGTTGCCCAAGAATACCTTAACGTTTTTGCTCTTGTTAGCTGCAGTCTTTTCACGAAGCTTTTCAAATACTTCAGTGCGACGACTAGCATTCAGCTTAGCAACCTTAGCAGGTGAACCATTGCCCTTTAGAGCTGCAACTATTTCGCCTGTAGATGCGCCAGCCTCAGCAGCCTTGATAGCAGCATCAACAACGCTAGCATCAGTGCCAGCTTTCAGTGAAGACGCAGCACCGCTCTTGCGATTAGCAGCTACAGCCTTCTTGATAGCGGCAACATCAACTGGTTTTTCAGGAGCTAACGGCTTTTCAGCTAGATTTACATAGTTGTTATTACCAACTACAACATCACTGCGGTTAGCAAGTTTCTTTTCACGAGCAGCCAGCACCTTAGCGACGTCAGCTTGTGGAGTCCCTTTTTCAAGAGCCTTCACCATACCACCATCTGCATCAATCTTGCCGAGCAGTTCCCATGCGCGTTTTGCTAGGTCTTCAGTAATTGATTCTATGTAGTAAGAGCCACCTGCTGGGTCAATAGGTTGAACCAGTCCGCACTCTTCACGTAACAATATCTGAACGTTGCGCGCTATACGGCGAGAGAAATCATCACCGCGACGAACAGCTTCATCAAACGTGCCTACGTGCATGCTGTTTGCACCGCCGACAACGCCAGAGAAAGCTTCTGTCGTAGAACGGAGCATATTTACATGGTAGTCATAAACGGTCTTAGTGAAATGAGCGGTCTTTACGTGAATATTAGCAGCAACTTCGGCACCGCTTTCGCCGTAAGCCGTTACTACTTCGTTCCAAAGGATGCGAGCTGCACGAATCTTCGCTATTTCCATAAACAGGTTAGAACCTATAGAAAAAGCAAGTTGTAAGTGCTTAGCAACAACCTTAAAGGACACTCCGCGCTTGCCTAGCTGTTCAATATATTCAACAGCAGTAGCCATAGCATAAGCAAGCTCTTGGACAGCGTTAGCACCAGCGTTATTGTAAGACGAGGTGTCAACTACAATAGTTTTGAGAGCTGGAGCATTCTTTTCTGCCCAATTAGTAGTTGCAGCTAGTTGGTCATACAAAGAATCCAGTGAAGCTGGCACTTCGCCGTATTTAGCTAGTGTGCCGACAGGGTCAGCACCTATAACGCCACTAAGTTTAGCCTTAGCAGCAACGGCAAACGCAATAAAGGGAAGAGCACTCACGCCCGCATCAACACGGAACGGAGTATTAGCATCAACGCCATCAAGGATAGTCTTAACATCCTTTAGGGTGCTGACTGACACGCCCTTGCTACCCACTTGCCCATCAGGTGCCTTATCAGGGTCAGTAGCCAAACGTGAAGCGCAGTCTAGGCGCAAGCCAACAGCTTGCAAGCCGCGCGGCAGTTCAGACTTTAACGCCTTATTTACCTCAGCAGCAGTAGCTTGGTCGCACTCCTGAGCCACCACCCATGGATTGGTGATGTAGCCACCGACACTAACAGCTCGGACGTAAGGCGCATCGCCTGGCAGAGCACCAGCAAAAGCACTATTCTTGACGTCTTCCGCGTTGTAGATAGGCTTAAGCGTGATTTCTTCATAGGTTTTAGTCAACAGTTTTTTGTCAAACACACTGTCTTCAACCGTCGCCTCGCCTTTTGGTGCGAGGGCTTTCTTGGCAGCGGCTTTCCACTCATCATAGGTGGGAGCCTTAAATTCATTAAACAGAGCCATCTATACCTCCTTATAAATTGCAAATGCAACACTGTTCTAGTTTATCACAAAAAAGAAACAAAAAAAACAAAAAAATAAAAAAACCTTAAAAAACTATGCTCTTATTTTTATTGTATCACTAGGTTATGCCGAAAGCAAAGATAAACAGGAAGTATCAAGAACAGGCTTGGTAAAAAAAATGGTGGAAGGTGGGGGACGTTTGCAAGCAATAAACGGGTGTTGTATTGACAATGCTACAAGCTAAGCATATAATATTGCATAATAGAGGTATGATATGCTTAGCATTGAGACGATACAAGACAATATAAACCAGCTTGTTGACAAGTATAATGTCAAGCGCATTCATCTGTTTGGCTCTTATGCCAACGGCAATGCAACTGACAGCTCAGACGTTGACCTATTAGTTGAGTTCAATGTGGCTGTGCCCTCAATAGGTGCGGTGTTGGGTTTCGGAGAGGAGTTGAAAAGCAAGCTACAAAATGATGTTGACGTGGTTAGCTTGCCTCTAGTAAATCCTAGTGCGCTACAAATAGCTCGGACGATAACCCTATATGATAGACCGTGATAAGACGCATTTAGACAGAATGAATGTTGAAGTGGTGTTCATCAAGAACGCCATAGCTCCTCACTCGTTTGACACATTCATTATGGATGATATTCTTCAACGTGCTGTTTGTATGTCGTTGATAAACATTGGGGAGTGTGCTAGCCACCTATCCCTTGAATTCAGAAATAAACACACGGAACTTAACTGGTTTCAAATAATAGGTGTTCGTAACATAGCCGCACACGGCTATTGGCAACTCAACATGGAACAGATATGGCAAGAAGTCACTAAAGACATCCCCGAACTTGAAACGTTCTTGAACGGGCTACTATGACAAAATGACATCGTTGTGTGGTATAGCACGATAAGTCCCCGTGAGGGAGGGCATATCCTTTCCCATACACATAACGGTTATAGGCGTCTATCACTATCACTAACGAGACAAACCTTATGCTATTTGTATTCTGTCACCCAGACGAGTAACTTGCCAGTCTGAGGGTCTTGCCAGAATGAACGCACAATAACATTCAACACTACGCCACTGACTGTGAGTGATATTTTAGAGTCTATACTGCCACTACTAGCACCAGATGCATTTTGACTGCTAGTAATAACCTGTGTTGAGTCAACCTTAACGCCCTTTTGCATAGCAAGGTTCTCTATGGCACGCGCCATTGCCAGCTTCCGCTGTGCACTAATCCCGTCTATATGTGTGCCAGACTCGCCTACTGCTCCAAGCACCCCGTCTGCAGACGGTGCCCAAAACCAATACGGTTTGCCGTTCACTAGCTTGTCCGTCCCCTGTTCAGTTGCATTTTGCCCCGTTAGAGCACCAATTTGCGAACAAGCTACCAGTGTAAATATTGCTAATAGAGCAATATGTTTTAACATTGTCATAGATAGTATTCTATCACTTCTTTATATATGGTCAAGTGAAAAACCAAACAAAAAAAGAGCCCCTATGAGTTGCCTCACAACGGCTCTTTAGTTTATAGCTAATTCCTAAGAGAAATCTAACTTCTAGAACTTAGGCGCGCTAACCTTTGGAGCTTCAGCCTTAGGTGCAGCAACCTTTGGAGCTTCAGCCTTAGGTGCAGTAACCTTTGGAGCTTCAGCCTTAGGTGCAGTAACCTTTGGAGCTTCAGCCTTAGGTGCAGCAACTTTAGGTGTGGCAGGCAGGTCAGCAGCGAACGCTGTAGTAGCAACCACAAACAATGACACAATCGCAACTAGTAGAAAATTCTTCATAAGAATTACCTCAATATTTATATTTGTCGCAAAACCTAACTATCTCGCTTTAGAACGGCGAACCAAGCTGCCAATCTTTACATTTTCTAACTGCTTAGCATCGCCACTTATGGTTGCCCAGGTAGACGAATCACTGCCGAACTCGGATGCTGTAAGCGTTATCTTCGTGGGAGTAGGGCTGCAAGTCTTTCTGCCAGTTCTAGCGTCTGTAGTTACGTCAAGAGAAATCAGCTGGAACTTATCCCCTTTAGAGATGCCGTCTTTCTTGCCCACACCGATAAGTGCCATCTTTTTGCCACCACGTATTTCGTTTATGTAAGACGTAGTGCCAAATGTATCGTTAAAGAAAGCAACTGCTTTATTTAGCCCCGCTTCCATAGCCTTTTTAGACGCATCTATCATCTGGTCGGTGGTAAATACCTTCAATTCACCTACATGTGCTGTGCCTTTGCTCTTGTAGGTAGCGGTTACCTGACCTGTGCTGACATCTATCACGCTGATAGTCATTTGGGTTTCAACATTCCAGCCAGCCTGCGTTGCATTGTATGCCATAACTCCAACATTAGCAATCATAGATAGAGTGTCTTGTTTGCCGTCTTTGCCTACAAAACTAGCATTGCTCTTTTCAGTGTACTTTGAGTTGATGTAGTCAACAGAGCCAGTTACTATATATTGTGCGCCTAGTAGCCCACCCATGCTAACCATAGTATTGGGGTCAGCCATTGCCATTTGAAACTGTTGTTCTTTCAACACCGATGAAAGCCTGTTACGTGACACCACTGCTACGCTACCTAGCTTTGTAACGGTAGATTCCACTGCGCCTTGTGCAAATTCGCCAAGCATGGGGGTGATAACCTTTGATACTGAATCAAAAGATTCATTCTTTTCAGCACCGATATAAGTTGCACGTCCACTAGAAGCTACTCCTACCCTAGAGTTGCTTTGAGCACTAACTTTCGTTTCCTGCCCGCCCTGTGTAGCGGTGTTGTTAGCAAACTCAACGACAGCCACAATAGGCTTTGTGCGTTGATACAACGATTGACATTCGCTAGGAACGCTAAAAGTCACCTTATCAGTAGCTATCGGAGCAATCGTGCTTGGGTCAGTAGCTCCGCACGCCACCAACGTCAGGGCAGCTAACGGAACCAACAAAAACTTTTTGTAACTAGAACACTTCATAAATATCCTCCAAAAAATAATAAGGTATTATTATACTACCCCCCCCCCCCCATTTGTCAACATTATTTATTTTTGTCACATTATTTATTTAGGACAATACCTATCGCCTCTAATAAATTTTCTGCTCTATAGTCGGGCTGGCGTGCCCAACCGCTACTCTTCAGTCTATATTCACCTGCACCGTATCCTGTGTTGAGCATTATAGTCCTGCAGTTCATCTTAAAGCCTGTTTGAATATCGCCGTATTTATCCCCGACCATAGTCATTCTAGTCGTATCTATCGGCAGTTCCGCTATAGCCTGTTCTAGCATACCAGTATCAGGCTTGCGGCAACGACACACCATTCGGTATTGCTCTATTTTAGCATCTGGGTCGTGCGGGCAATAGTATATGGCATCCACACGTGCCCCGCCCCTAGCGAGTCTTGTTTTCATCTCGCCATGTAGCTCATGCATCACCTCTTCAGTATAGAAACCCTTTGCTATGCCAGATTGGTTCGTCACTACAACGGCTAAATATCCGTGTGTATTCAACATCCTAATGGCTTGTGCCGCAAAGGGGTATAAAATAAAATTATCAGCATGGTTTATGTAGCCGCCATCTACGTTGATAGTGCCGTCTCTATCTATAAACACTACAGGTTTCTTCATGCCCATAATGTCAGCTCCTCAATATATCTAACGCTTTCTCGTGCAATGCTCTGCCACGTGTAGCTACTACGTTGCCCGTAAAGTTATAAAGCGTAATCTCTCCGCCGTCCCAGTCAGTAATAAAGCCGCCCGCACCTTTTACCACAGGGAGCACTGCGGCAAGGTCATATATTTTCAAATCGGCCTCTACAATAATATCAATATGCCCATTAGCAAGCAACCCGTAAGAATAGCCGTCCCCGCTAAAACTGGTGACCCCAGCAAAGGAGCGGAGCTTATTAAACTTTTCTAGCTGGCTACCCTCATCAAACATCAGTGGAGTGGTGCAACTCAGCCTAATAACGCCGTTAATATCAGCCTCGCCCGCCTTACAAGTTGTTCCGTTAAATACCGCTCCCGCACCAACATTTACACAAATGTCGTCAGCGAACCAACGCTCCTTTAATATAGGCTGTGATATCAGCCCCATATATGGTGCGCCGTTTTTCATTAAAGCCACTAGCGTGACAAAGGTCGGCTTGCCACAGGCAAAGGCTGACGTGCCGTCTATTGGGTCTATCACCCATGTATAGAGTTCACCGCCGTTAGAAACATCAGCGTCCTTGATGCCACGTTCCTCGCCTACTATAGAATGCTCTGGGAAATGTGTTTCAATATATGCTCTGAGCGTCGTTTCAATCTCAACATCAGCTTTTGTAACTAGAGGGGAGCGTCCACCCTTTAACCCCATACCATATAGCTCGTCTTTGCGAAAATATTTTATGGCAATCTCGCCCGCCATGTCCGCAAGCTTTTCAAGTGCAGCCCTATGTGTCAAGTTCAAAGTTTTGATTTTCCCTTGCGCAATACTTTTTTAACCTCATCTACTTGCTCTTTGCGGAATACTTTGTTGGCATTACCATAGGCAAAATTGAACGTGTCCTGCAAACTGCCACTTATAACACCAGAATCAACAGCCTTCTTTATGCTATTCCCGTCTGCCATAAATGATGATATAGCTACCAGTATGCTACCAGCATATACTGCACCTATGACAACACCTGTTATCCCGCCTACAATCCTACTGAAAAACCCTATTGGCAGTGCTCGCCTACCCGAAACTGGGAAGACAATGAACAGCTGACAGATAGATGATGCCAACATAAATATAATCACCAAAAATCCCTTTTCTACGTGGACATCGTGCTCAAAACCAATCTCCGATACAATATTACTTATATATGGCAGTAATAAATATGCAATACCCAGCGAAATCAGCACTACTACAAGACGTACCAACTCACCCAATAGTCCACGCCTTAAACCTAACAACAGATAAATGATAAGTGCACCTGCACAAACAATGTCAACAATATGATTCACGATTTCTACCCTACCCTAATAATTCTTTTAGCTTTGTGCTTACTGTTTTCCCATCAGCACGACCATCAACTTTAGCCAATACTTTTTTCATCAACTCGCTGAAACTATTCTTCGGGTCAGTACCCCCCAGTTCAGCTATAGCCGCTTTAATAATCTCTAACAGTTCACCGTCGCCTAGCTGCTCAGGCACATACTTTTTCAGAGCATCTATATACTGCTGTTCTTTATCAGCAAGGTCTTGACGGTTATTTTTAACGTAAATCTCAATAGCTTCTTTATTCTTTTTGATAATAGACTGCACTGTGCGGACAACATCGGCATCCTCAAAGGTTTTCATAGTATTGATTTCGGCGTTCTTAATCTCTGCCTTTAGCATACGCACCGCCTCCAGAGCGAACGTTGCCTTGCTTCTCATGTAGCTCTTCATATCTTCGTTGATAATATCTTTTAACATCATTCACTTTACCCCTAATTATTATTTATGTATATTAACGGCTCATTATCTCCGCCATTCTGAGTAGCGATTTGTCTAATGGCTTTGTATTAGAGAGCACTTCGCTTATAGGCACAGGCACAATCTTGCCACTCTGCCAGCCCGTCATCACCCCGTGAGTGCCTTCCATTAGAAGCTCCACTGCAGACAGCCCCATCCTCGTGGCTAGCAGTCTATCATAGTGAGTCGGAGAGCCACCACGCTGTAAATGCCCTAGCACCGTTATGCGCGTATCAAAGCCACCTATCAGCTCAAATGCTTTGCCAAAGTCATAAGCGGAACCCGCGCCTTCAGCCACTATTACAACACTGCGCGAACGCCCCTCGTCGTAGCGTTTCTTTATCTTTTTAATAATATCATCAAGGTTGAACGGCACCTCTGGTATCAACACCGCCTCAGCACCGCACGTTACAGCCGTAGTAATAGCCAGATAACCACAATGCCTGCCCATTACCTCTACTATAAATGTTCTGTCGTGCGAGCTAGCCGTATCATTCAACATATCAACACTACGGACTATTGTATTCAAGGCGGTGTCCACGCCGACCGCTAAATCGGTGCCATATATATCGTTATCAATAGAGCCGGGTATTCCTATCACAGGAATGTTGTAGTCCTCAAACAACACTTTTGCTCCCGTGAGCGAACCATCGCCACCTACAACTACTATGCCGTCAAGATTATTTTTACTGATATTGTCAAGAGCAATTCTCTGCCCCTCTTTAGTCTTAAACTCTAAACAGCGCGCACTGCGCAACACAGTGCCACCACGTTGTAATAGATTGGAGGCATCTTTGCTCTCAAGCGGTCTGATATGCCCATCAATAAGCCCTCTGTAACCAGCCTCAATTCCGAACGGGGTGATGCCGTTATAAAGGCACGTCCGAACAAAGCTGCGGACAACAGCATTCATACCGGGGCAGTCGCCCCCGCTGGTGAGAATACCTATATTTTTCATATTCTATAACGCCCCCGCTATCAAGCAAACATAGACATAACACATTTTTGGTATGTCTGTCAAATGATTTGTTGCAACTAGACCAACCACAATTTACTCCCCCTCAGGTGGGTGTTACCGCTGTTTTCACTAAAGCGGGCGACGGGTCTCGAACCCGCTACCTACAGCTTGGGAAGCTGTCGCTCTACCAGGTGAGCTACGCCCGCATAAGACTTTCCACAATAATACATCTTCATAACTGTGTCAACAATTTTTTACTTACTAATTCCTGTTTTTGTAATACTATCTTGGTCTACGTCAGACGGCAAGCTAAACAGAGAATATAAGGACAATGTGGTTGACTATCGCCGACACCTTGTAGTATAATATATATGTTATGAACGCAAATAAAGAATTGATAGCTATTATCAAAGCTCCACCCGCGCCTTCCTCCCCCATCTCCCGACCACTCCCCTCACCCCCACACCCCAGCAACAATCCCGTAAACCGTGCCATGCTGATCCCCAAACAATTACATTCGATCCTTTAGCTCA
>BNUJ01000001.1 GCA_025997275.1 Deferribacterales bacterium | reverse complement strand
CTGTGTTTTCGGGAATGCTATAACGTCCCTGATTGAATCTGCCCCCGCAAATATCGCCGCAACGCGGTCTATACCGAAAGCTATCCCGCCGTGTGGCGGGGTGCCGTATTTGAGTGCATCTACAAAATAGCCGAATCTGCGTTTTAACTCCTCATCTTTGAACCCCATCAGTTCAAACATAGATTTCTGCACGTCACTTCTGTGTATACGTATACTGCCACCACCTATCTCACTACCATTCAGCACTAGGTCATAGGCTTTGGCACGAGCTTTCTTGGGTGCACTAGACAAGAGTGGCACGTCTTCGTCCATAGGCGCGGTAAATGGGTGGTGGACAGCCACATAACGCTTTTCATCCTCGTTCCATTCTAACAACGGAAAGTCTAATACCCACGTGAGGGCAAAATGTTCGGGTTTTATAAGCCCTAGCATATCAGCCATCTTTATACGTAGTTTAGATAGCGACAGGTTCACGGTGTGCGTATCGCCCGCACCAAAGAATATTATATCTCCAGCCTGTCCATCCATCTCTGCCACAATTTTTTTCGTCAATTCATCACCTAAAAACTTGATAATAGGGGACTGCAAGCCGTCATTGTTTATCTTAATATATGCTAGCCCCTTTGCTCCAAGCGTTTCCACAAAGCTAGCCAATCCGTCTAAATCTTTACGGGTAAATTTCAGCCCCGCCCCTTTAGCGTTCACCGCCTTAACCGTGCTTTCATCCCCCTTAGCAGCTTCGGCAAACACGGCAAAGCCACAATCAGCAACTAGATGATTGATAGTCTTTAGATACATTTCAAAACGGGTGTCAGGCGCATCATGTCCATATCGTTCCATAGCATCTGCGTAAGTCATAGTAGGGAATGGGCGGGATAGAGCAACCCCTTTTATATCCTTAAACAGCTTTACTATTAAACCCTCTATCAACTCAATAATATCAACCCTGTCTATGAAACTCATCTCCACGTCCAGTTGAGTGAACTCAGGTTGCCTGTCTGCTCGCAAATCTTCATCCCTAAAGCAACGGACAATCTGAAAATATTTTTCAAATCCGCTCATCATTAAAAGCTGCTTAAATTGTTGTGGCGATTGGGGTAGGGCGTAAAACTTGCCCGGATTTAGACGGCTAGGCACAAGATAGTCTCTAGCTCCCTCAGGCGTTGATACAGTAAGAAATGGCGTTTCTATATCTAAAAAACCGTTAGCATAAAAATATTCTCTAATGCTCCTAGTTAGTTCGTGCCGCAATATAATATTTTTTTGCAGTTGCGGGCGACGCAGGTCAATATAGCGGTATCTAAGCCGCACATCCTCAGATGTTTGATTATATTCGTCCAGCATAAACGGCGGTGTAAGTGCAGTATTCAATATGCGTATATCATCAGCCAACACGTCTATCTCGCCTGTGGCAAGCGTTTCATTTTTCATCCCGTCTGGACGCGCCCGAACCGTGCCTTTAATAGCTATAACATATTCACTGCGCAACTGGTCGGCTGTCTTTTGCGCCTCAGGTGCTGCCTCATTGAACACTACTTGCGTAATGCCCTCTCTATCGCGCAAATCCACAAATATAACGCCCCCGTGGTCGCGGCGACGGTGAACCCAGCCCATGAGCAATACGCTTGTGCCCACGTTCTTTAGCGAAAGTGCATTACACGAATGCGTGCGCCTCCAGTCGTCCATATTTGACAGCATAGTTCAATTACTCCTTAATCAATTTATAAAAGTTTTCAAGACTCATCTCCTCCTGTGAGGAGTTTGCCATAGTTCGGACGGATACCACACCGCGTGCCAACTCGTCCTCGCCCATTATGATAGCATACTTTGCCCCGCTACGGTCAGCTTTTTTCATCTGATTTTTTAACCCTTTTTGAGCGTAGTCTATTTCAGCCACAATACCCAGTGAGCGCAAGCGTGTTAAAACTTTCAGTCCCTCTTCTAGGCTCTTATCTCCAAATGTTACTACATATACCAGCGGTTGCAACTTCTCCACTGTGCTAACTTCCTTTAACAGAGCGACTACTCTATCCATACCGATAGCAAAGCCTATCCCAGGCGTGCTAGGACCGCCAAGCGTCTCAACCAGTCCATCATACCTGCCACCGCCACCCACAGCACTAGCTGCCCCTAGCTTATCGGTCACAACCTCAAAAGCTGTGCGGACGTAGTAGTCTAGTCCGCGCACCATTAGCGGGTTTATAACAAACGGAACGTTCAGCAAGCCTAAATAATACTGAACATTGTCAAAATGTTCCTTGCATTCATCACATAGTTCATCAAGCATTATTGGAGCATTTTTTATAAACTCCCTGCACTTTTGTTGCTTGCAGTCAAGCACACGCAAGGGGTTGCGCTCTAGTCGCCTGTTGCAGTCTTCACACATCTCTCCAGCGTGTCCATTAAAATAATCTATCAGTTTTTTTTGATATGATGGACGGCATTTAGGGCAACCCACGCTATTTAACTCAAGCTTGACAAACTTGCCAAGCCCTAGCTTATCAAAGTAGCTCATCAACATTCCGATAATATCAGCGTCTGTGAGTGGAGAGGACGAGCCTAGAAACTCTACATCACCCTGCACAAACTGCCTAAACCGTCCTTTTTGTGGATTCTCTTTACGAAACATCGGACCTATGCAGTAAAATCTATGCAAAATTGGCGGGTTATATAGCCCATTTTCAATATACGCACGGACAATGCCCGCCGTAGCTTCCGGACGTAGCGAGAGAGTGCCACCACCAGAGGAGTCGTCCATAGTGAACATCTCTTTTTCTACAATATCTGTTGTGCCACCTATGCCACGATTAAAAACTTCTGTCCTCTCTAGCACAGGCAGACGAACTTCTGATATAGAGTATTGTTTGAATATGGCTTTGATAGTATCTTCTGCGTATTGCCAGTATAAGCAGTCGTCACCCAGTATATCTTGAAATCCCTTTACGCGTTGAAACATTTGTCCCATCTATCATACCGCCCTTACAATTCAGAGTTGCCAGTCGTATCATCAGGGGCAACCTCATTGGTCGCCTCACCATTTGCTGCTTCGGCTGCATTTTCTTTAGAGAAAGCACTAAGTCTATTCTTGGATTTGCGCGATGCCACATTGCGCGCCTCAGCCTCCCTGCGTCGTTGCTCTACCAAACGGTCAGCATAAATAGCTCTCTTTTTGAAGTATTCTTCATACTCGGCTAGCTTCTCTGATTGGTCTCTAAGCGAAATCATTATAGAGAGGTAGCAGAACAAGCCTAACCCATAAAACAGTATATCTATCTTACCCAATTTTACCACCTTGTGCAACTATTACCCACAATCAATATCGGCTTGCCAGCACAAAAACTTTAGAGATAGCATTGGCACACGTAAGCTATGGGCAATAATTTACCTGCTCGTTTGACAAATTTTGTATAATGCGATAGTTTTATTATACTTTTGGAGGTGTGCGATATGAATGGTATCTCATTTTTCACCAGTATGAGCGAAGGAACTCAGTTGTTAGTTCAAGTTATCCTAGTTATCGCCTGCTTATTTTACGGTGCACGCAAAGGTGGCATTGCGCTAGGTTTGCTTGGTGGCATAGGGCTGGTAGTTTTAGCCTTTGTATTTCACGTAAAACCGGGCACTCCTGCTACGGATGTTATATTTACAATCCTAGCGGTTGTTGTTGCCAGCGCAACACTGCAAGCGGCTGGTGGGCTAGACGTAATGCTGCAGATAGCTGAACGCTTTTTGCGTTGGAATCCGCGTTTTGTCAGCATAGTAGCTCCACTGTGCGCCTTTGTGCTAACTTTCCTGTGTGGCACTGGGCACGTGGTCTATACGCTACTGCCTATCGTCTACGACGTAGCTATAAATAATGGCATACGTCCAGAGCGTCCTATGGCTGCAACAACCGTATCGGCACAGATGGGTATTATCGCAAGTCCGGTTTCAGTAGCTGTCGTATCTCTGGCTACGTTCATATTAAGCTCGGGCAATGCTCCTGCTGGTTTCAGCAGTCACTGGAGTTTGCTTGCCGTAACGTTCCCGTCATCGCTCTGCGGTGTGCTTGCTATAGGTGCGTTTAGCTGGTTTCGTGGCAAAGACCTTGATAAGGACGAAGAGTTCCAAGAACGTATAAAGGACCCTGAAGTAAAGAAGTATGTGTATGGTGAAGGCACTACGCTGTTAGATAAAGTGTTGCCATCTAGCTACTGGCTAGCGATGTGGATATTCTTAGCCGTTATTGCTATAGTCGGTGTAGTTGGCATTACGGGTTTCCGTCCTGAATGGGCGGGTGCTAACGGCAAGATGGCGAAGATGGGTATGGTTGCTGTTATTCAAATGTTTATGCTACTTGCTGGTGCGCTGATTATAATATTCACTAAGGTAGACGCCAACAAGATTTCTAAGAATGAAGTATTCCGTAGCGGTATGATAGCACTTGTTGCCGTGTTCGGCATATCGTGGATGGCAGAGTCAATGTTCTCTTCACATATCCCAATGATGAAGTCAACGCTTGGCGAAATCATAAAGGCACACCCGTGGACTTATGCGGTTATGCTACTGGTAGTGTCTAAGTTCGTTAATTCACAGGCAGCTGCTATATCGGCATTTGTGCCGTTGGCATTATCTATAGGTGTTCCTGTTGGGACTATTATAGCGTTTGCCGCAGCTTGCTACGGCTACTACATACTGCCTACGTATCCGAGTGACCTTGCTGCTATTCAGTTTGACCGCAGTGGCACTACGCATATAGGCAAGTTTGTTATCAACCATAGTTTCATACTACCTGGTTTGATAGGCGTATTTACGTCTTGCGTAGTTGGTTATGTGTTAGCACAAATCATCTATCTGTAAGATATTCTGTATTTAGTTGGGGGTGCATTAGTGCACCCCATATCATGATTTAATGGGGGATTTTCAGATGAATGTGTCTTTTTCCTATCAGCTTTGGTTTTTTACAAAAGCCACACTAGCTCTTACATTAACCTTAATAGTGTTGTGGCGTTTTGCCTTTATGTTGCCACTTACCGTGCTTGCATCGTCTCTCATAGTCTCTGCGCTTGTTGGTGCTGCGGGTGGGGTATTATTCTTAAAAAAGATGCGTGGTTGTACCCACTTCATAGCAATCTTAATATTTCTAGTATATACCTTTTCGTTTGCGACATTTTCGTGGTTCACGGCGTGGAATATAGAACGTTCGTTGACCTATAATATGTTATTCCACGCGGCTGATAATGGTGGCAAAGTATTAAAAGGCGATGTAGATAAGATGTTGAGCAACGAGGAGTTTTACGACCGCTTTCGCTACCGCGAACTTGCGGGCAGAAACCTCATTGAAAAGACTGCTGATGGCGAATACGTCATCACAGCTAAAGGCAAGGTGTTTGTTGCTATTGAACTTGCGTTAGGCAAAGTCTGGAATTTAGAAAACTGGTATTACACGTGGAAAAATAAAGAGACTACCCTAAATAATTGACGCTACTCTTGCGCTCGCTAAGGCGGCAATAAAGTTTGCAATTGACAAGCCCTAAACTTTATGTGATACTGCCACCTCAGATACGCAAGCCCTTGTAGCTCAGGTGGATAGAGCAATGGATTCCTAATCCAGAGGTCGTACGTTCAAATCGTATCAAGGGCATATTTAGAATTAAATGATTATTTAGGAGCTATATTGAAACGGATTATAATATTATTTGCTATTGCCTTTATTCTGGGCATACTAATGCGGACGTTTGCGGCTAGCGGGCTTGACATCAGCGTGCCTAGCCTGCCTGCACGCGGACAGCCATTTTTCGTATCTGTGAATAGCAACATCACAGTGGAGAGCTTTCATATCAAATGGCAGGGAATTGAGCGCGATATTCCAGCCATTGTAGCTGATAATGGCGAGTCTAGCGCAGAATTTCTGTTGCCCGCTAGGTATGATGAACATGGAAAGTTCACTTTGGAGGTGTCGGGAAAAACTGACGGCAGAAAATTATCAGGTTCGCTGGATATAGATGTAGCTGATAGAGAATACGAGCATGAGGAGTTAACTGTTGACCCAAAGTTTATTAAAGTTAGCAAAGAAAACAGGGAGCGCGCGGCTAAAGAGCGTGTGCTTGCTGGCAAGGCTATTAAAACGTTCAGCACCGATAAGCTGTGGACTATTCCATTTGCACGCCCAGTGCAGGGGGATATATCAGACGGCTACGGCATAAGGCGCGTATTCAATGGCAAACCTAACAGCATTCATTCTGGGCTTGATTTCAGGGCAAAGCAGGGTGATGAGATTCACGCAGTAATGGATGGCACGGTTGTGTTGACGGCAGACTTCTTTTACAGCGGTAGGTGCGTATTTGTTGACCATGGTTTGGGCGTGATGACGGTATATATGCACCAGTCAAAACTCCTTGTAAAAAAGGGCGATAAACTAAAAACTGGCGACGTGGTTGGACTGGTAGGCGCGACTGGCAGGGTGACTGGACCGCACCTGCACTTGCACCTGTATGTGCAAGGTGTTGCAGTTGACCCTGCAATTCCGCTGGGCATAAAAACCGATAAATAACGTTGAAGGAGTGAACTACTATGGTAAATATAATACTTCCAGACGGAAAAAATATTGAACTGACAGACGGGGCTACGGCTTACGTCTTGGCGGAAACCATATCAAAAAGGTTAGCACAAAAGGCTATCGCCGCAGAGGTGAATAGCGAAAAGCGCGACCTGTCTGCTGTATTAAAGAGTGGCGACAAAGTGCGTATAATAGCAGAACCTGATGCAGACGCATTGGATATATTGCGTCACTCCACTGCACACTTAATGGCAAATGCCGTTCAGAATATCTTTAAGGACGCAAAGGTTACAATTGGTCCCGTTATAAATGACGGCTTTTATTACGATTTTGACTACAACGGTGCATTCTCTCCTGAAGATTTAGAAAAAGTTGAAGCGGAGATGGTGCGTCTTGCTACCCAAGACGACAAGCTTGTTCGCAGTGAAGTCCCTATAAAGGATGCTGTGGCGAAGTTTGCTAAGCTGGAAGAAAATTTTAAGGTAGAGCTTATAGAGGATTTAGCGAGAGATTTCGGCACTGAAAGCGTGTCTCTATACACGCAGGGGGCGTTCACTGACCTCTGCCGCGGACCGCATGTGCCTTCAACGGGCAAAATTAAGCATTTTAAGCTACTATCAGTTGCGGGCGCATACTGGCGCGGTGATGAAAAGAACAAAATGTTGCAACGCATATACGGCACTGCATTTTTCAAGAAAGAAGATTTAGATGCTTATCTGAATATGCTTGAGGAGGCAAAGCGGCGCGACCACCGCAAACTAGGCAAGCAACTAGGCTTGTTTATGTTTGATGATGAGATTGGTGCGGGTTTCCCGCTATATCTGCCACGTGGCGGTCAGTTGCGTGCTACGTTAGAGGAATACGAGCGACATGAGCATCTGCGGCGCGATTACAAGGTGGTCTATGGTCCGGTGTTGCTAAAAAAGGACGTATGGGTGCGTTCGGGGCACTACGACAACTACCGCGAAAACATGTATTTTACAGAAGTTGACAACACAGCGTTCGGTATTAAGCCAATGAACTGTGTCAACCATATAGCAATGTATAAATCGGAACTACGCAGCTATCGCGACCTACCTATTCGTATGTTTGAGTTGGGGCACGTTCATAGACATGAGAAATCGGGTGCTCTGCATGGGCTAATGCGTGTGCGGGCGTTCACGCAGGACGATGCCCACCTATTCTGCCGTGAAGACCAACTTGAAGAAGAGATTGGCGGCATACTAGACCTGATTAAAGACATTTTTACTATGTTCGGATTTGAGTTCACGCATGCAGTTGCTACCAGACCAGAAAAATACGTTGGCACCCCTGAAATATGGGATTTGGCGACCAAGATACTCATCAGCGCAATGGATAAACGTAGCTTGCCATATACTATCAACGAGGGGGATGGTGCATTCTATGGACCTAAGATAGATGTATTGTTAAAGGATGCTATCGGCAGGACGTGGCAGTGTTCTACTATCCAGTGCGATTTTAACCTGCCTGAACGCTTTGATATATCGTATATAGCGGAAGATGGCGCGAAAAAACGCCCCGTTATGTTGCACAGGACGATATTAGGCTCTATTGATAGATTTATCGGCGTGCTTATAGAGCACTTTACAGGCGCATTCCCGTTCTGGCTGGCACCTGAGCAGGTGCGTGTGATGAATATTACAGACGGTCAAGCTGAATACGCGAAGAAAATTGCTAATGAGCTAAAACTAAAAGGTTTCAGGATAGAGACTGATTTGCGCAATGAGAAGATAAACTTTAAGATTCGCGAGGCTCAGCTGATGAAAGTGCCGCATATGGTGATTGTCGGCAAATCGGAGCAAGAGGCGAATAACGTGTCTATTAGGTTGAGAAACGGAGAAAATAAAAATTCTCTTGATTTTTTGAAATATATTGATATACTAGGCGTTCTTGACGCTACAAAAACGCTGGATTTATGGAGGTAATGTATAGCTCAGCCCACAGTTGAAAAGGATAGGATAAACGAAGATATACCGCACAGCGAGGTGCGTCTTGTATTAGACGATGGTTCTCAGCATGGTGTTGTTTCGTTGGCAGATGCGCTTATCATAGCTCGTGAGAAAGGGCTTGATTTGTTAGAGCTTTCCGCTATGGCTAAACCGCCTGTTTGCCGTATAGTTGAGTATAGCAAATATAGGTTTGAGAAGACTAAGCGCGACAAGGAGATGCGTAAGAAGCAGCGACAGAGTCAGGTTGATATAAAAGAACTAAAATATCGCCCGAAGATTGAGGAGCATGACTATCAGGTTAAACTGAAACATCTGCGCAGGTTTTTGGAGGATGGCGATAAGGTAAAGCTTGTGATACGTTACAAAGGGCGTGAGATAATTTTTCAGAATCACGGGTTAGAGTTGCTTGCCCGCATAGTAAAAGATGTGGATGATATAGCTACACCTGAGAAGAAGCCTGAATTGCTCGGCAGGCAGCATAATATAGTTGTGACACCGAGGCAAACGATTGAGAATAAAAGGAGTAAAGGTGATGGCGGAGAAACAACCAAAAGTAAAGACGCATAAGGGTGCGAAAAAGCGTTTCAAGATAACTGCCAACGGGAAGGCATTGTTTGCTAGGAAAGGCAGGAGACACATACTAGTGACTAAGTCTGCCAAGCGTAAACGCTCCCTGCGCAAAACTGGTGTGGCAGACGGCATCATGGCTAGAACTATTAGAAAGATGCTACCCTATGCATAATGTTAGTTGTAACGATTAAGGAGGACTACTGTGCCTAGAGCTAAAGGCGGGTATAAAACCCGTAGGAGAAGAAATAAGATATTAGCCCTTGCCAAGGGTTTCAGGGGACGTGCTAAGAACGTTTATAATATAGCGCGTCCGTTTGCGGAGCGCGCGCTGGCTTATGCCTACCGTGACAGGCGGGCGAAAAAGCGCGATATGCGCAAGCTGTGGATAGTGCGGATATCTGCTGCGGCTAAGATGTGTGATACATCTTATTCTAGGTTGATTGGCGGAATGAAGAAAAAGAATGTAGATATTGACCGCAAGTCACTATCAGAGCTTGCTATCGGCAACTTTGACGACTTCAAGGCAATCGTTGAGTCAGTAATATAAAAAGTTTTGCTATTAAATATTAAGAACAGGCGGGCAATTTGCCCGCCTGTTCTTTTAACCTCTAATATTCAAGTTCCATAGTTGACAAATACATCAGCCTGTTAGTGTCATTTGATAGTCGCACGTTCACAAGCCCTGTATTGTCTGAACGAACGGGAATAGTTAAAACAATATCTTTGGGAGATGCTGGGTATGCTTTGCTTACAGAGTAGTCGCCAGCAAAAGCCGATAACGATAAGCCGCTTGGCGTTTCTGCGCTATTAGGAATATGAGAAAGTCCAATTTCAATGGTTAGGGTATAATATTCTTCTTTCTTTGGCACTCTAAAGGTAAGAGTTGAGTTGTCTTTTATATTGTATGCTGTCCAATAAATTTCACTGTCATACATTAAATCTGGGACTTCAGTAAGACGAGTGAGCACATATCGGTAGTTGGCACGAACAGGTTTTAATGATGCCGCCCAAGCAGTGCGGTCAAAAATAGTTTTCTGTGAATTAAGTAGCTTGTAGTTAGTATCAACAAAACTTGATTCAAAACTATGAGAGTGTTCATCACGAGTCACGGTTTTGCGAACATCTTGGTGTAGCAGTTTAACTATATCCCGTTCTGCCATAGAGTAGCCACTATCAGCGTATTTCTTTAGGAACGTGTTCACCATAATATTGCTAGTTGGCGTCCTATCGTTTCTGAGAGGCGACTTGTTACCTCTAGGCTTGAGCATAAGGAAAGGGGTTACAGGCGAAGAGTAGAAGTCGCCCAGTTTTTGAGTGCGATTTGGCTTATTTATAGAGCCATGGTCACCAAGCAACACTAGGGTAGAGTTATCATACACACCTTTATCTTTTAGCACCTGCAATATGTCCGCTGTTCCTTTCAGCGAACAATAGACCTGTGTATAATAGTTGGAATAATTGCCGTCTTTATGTCGTTTCATATCTGCCGAGCAGTCATCATTAGCGATGAGGGGACTGTGCCCGCCCATAAAGTGAACGTACTGAAACGTTGGAATGTCTGAAACAGCATTAACCTCTAGATAATGACGAGTCATATCTAGCCGTGAATCTTGCGGATATACGTAAGACACGTTATCAAAAGACCAGTGCCCCCTACCTGTAGATGGTGCGTCTATAAGTATTTGTCTCTTGAATATATATGGTGCCCGCATTAACCTCGCTATCCTATCAATTCTAATCCTCATAAATCCATGCGTATGCAACGACGGTTCTTCTTGTTGCAACTCGCCAATATTTTGAAGACATACACCAATCATGCTAGAAAACACAACTTTATACTTTCGTTTGTCAAAATAGTTGAGTAGAGACGAATCTGCGTTCACAATGCGATTTATATGTTCTGCAAGCTGTGGAGTATCATAGTATAATCCAGTCATAATAGAAGGAATTGCTTCCGTTGTGCCACCACCTGTCATTAGATTGTTTGTGAAATTGATAAATCCGTTATACTTTGCGGCTAGTTCTGGATGCTCGCCGAACACATCTTTTACTACCTCTGCTGATGTGGCATCTAGCAACAACATTAAGACATTGTTTTGTTCATTTAATGTGAGCTGTTTCCATAAAGCCTCACATTGCACATTTCCAATATCAAAGTTATTTGATTTGTTTAATGTTGAGCGATACGCATCAGCAGTGCAGACTACCGCATATATTGATAAACCAAGAAGCATATATTTACTGTTTTTATATATTTTGTCCCTGCATAAGACAAATGTTGCGATAACAGACAGCCACAGCAGACTATCAAGCACCTTTCTAGGTAGCGAATTATATGCTGCAGTATTCCCGTCAAGCTCTGGTAGCCCTAGCGAGAGTAAGCCACCCTCTAATAACTGCAACAGACATATAGCCGAGATTACCGCAAAAGCTGTTTTCTTGGTTTTAGATATAAAGAATAAGACTGAAAAGCCCACAAACAACTCTATTGCAAAGGATATTTTATGAGTTAACACCATAAAGTAAGTTGCCTTGAACGAATCGGAAAACTGCCAGTAGGTGGTCAGCATAGCTAGCGGCACAAATATGACGGCAAACACTGCCGCATAAATTAGGGCATTGGTTAGTCTCTGTCTGCGCTCAGATTGGCACGGTTCTTGCTGTGTGTGTGTGTGTGTGTGTGTGTTATAGTGACGTTGCATCAAGTGCTCCTAAAATTAGTAGAACAGGGCATTGTAAAATAATATTTATTCCGCTGTCAATATAAATTTGTATAAAGCTGTGCCCTCCCCATCACCCCATTAAGGCTGGAATGGCTGGGGAGAGCACAGTCACGTCGCTCTAGTGTTTATTTAGAACCTTTTCCGAACAATGAATCTGGCACACCTGGCACTGCATAGTATGTATTGTTGACAAGTTTCTTTACGTCAACGTCTTTCTTTAGCATACCGATACTTTGCAGGTCGCGAACATTGCGTTCTATCGCTGTTTTAGCCTCTGAAACTGATGCCTTATAGCTATAGGTTTTTAGAACTTTAGCGTTTAGTTTAGGGTCGCCCGCAATATACTTCTTTTCATAGAGTATTTGCGTAGTTTCATCTGGGTGCTCTTGAACCCATTTAGCTGCCTTTTGTAGTGCGCGCAGGAACTTAGCCACTTCTTCTGGGTGGTCTTTTAGAGTCTTTGAGCGCACTGGAGTCACGCAGCAAAATTCGTGAGCTAGTTCACCATCAGCATTGTTAATAACAACACGGGCTTTGCCTTGCGATTCAATTATCGTTGCAGCAGGGTCGCCAGAACCGATAGCGTCAACTAGTCCCTTTTCAAGTGCAAGTGGCAGTTCAGCGTTAGGATAGATTACCCATTCTACATCGGTATCAGGGTTAATACCCAGCTTAGCAATGACGCGGGCAGGAATCACGCGCGTGCTGGCATTCATGCTAGCAACGCCGATTTTCTTTTTCTTGCCGTTAACAGGTGCTAAATCAGCCGCTGATTTGATAGGCGAATTAGGCTTAACAAGTAGCTTTACGCAACCAGTGTGCAAAGCAAGCGGGATTTTCACGTCCAACCCGTTAGCTAGTGGCGCAATCAACGTAGCAAGCAAGTTATTTACTACGTCAATTTGACCGGTGGTTAGCAGGTTCATAGCCGTGCCAGGCTCCACATTAACCCATTCATACTTCAGTCCTTCTTCCTCATAAAAGCCCTTAGCTATAGCGATATAGAAAGGAGCTTCACAAAGTCCGCCTTGAACTGCATAGCCTATCTTCAGGACGTAGTCGCCCTTAGCTGCACCCTTTGCTGGTGCAGGTGCTGCAAACACAGCACTAGCGCACAACAGCAATAGCGATACAATGACACTTAATTTTTTCATATATAGCCTCCTATGAAAATTACACACCGATTTATCTCACACACCAAGACCGCGCTCAAACAGCTCACTTTCTTGTGCCCCGCCCGCAAAGTGTAGCGTGCCTAAAATATCTGCCCTCAGTCGCAAAAACTCTGTGCTATCTCGCCTGCGCGGTCTAGGGATACCCACATCAATAATCTTTTCTATCTTGGCAGGGCGTGCAGACATCACTATGACCTTATTAGCCATATATATAGCCTCATCTACATCGTGGGTGACCAAAATAGTTGTCATCTTCTGTTGTTGCCATATCTTTAATATCTCGTCCTGCATATTCATACGAGTAAATGCGTCCAGTGCGCCGAGTGGTTCGTCCAGCAGCAACACTTTTGGTCTGTTGACTAGCACACGGGCAATGGCAGCACGTTGCGCCATACCGCCTGATAAGTGGTGCGGATAGGCACTCTCAAAGCCTTCTAACCCTACAAGGTGGAAAAAGTCAGGAATAGAGTCTTTTTCTTGGTCATATATGCCACGTGCCCGCAATCCGTAAGCGATATTTTCTTGGATAGTCATCCACGGGAATAACGTTGGGTCTTGGAATACCAAGCCACGTTCAGAACCGGGTGTGGTAATCGGTTCGCCGTCTAAGCTAATAGTGCCGCTGTCTGCATGTTCTAACCCAGCAATAATTCGCAGTAGCGTTGACTTGCCACAGCCCGATGGTCCTATCAGCGACACAAACTCTCCGCTATCAAAGCGAAGCTCTACGTCATTTAGAACGGTGAACTCGCTCCCGTCGCTCTGCAGGAATACTTTGCGAACTTTCAGAACATCAATAACGCCTACCATCTGATAGTTCCTTTTTGCCAGCTCAAAATCTTATTGCGGATATTGAACTGCATACCTATTAGGAATGAGAACGTCACAGCTATAACTATCAGACATGCATAGACGTTTGCATAAGCAAGCACTTCGCGTTGCCAGTTAATATACCAGCCGATACCGAACTTGCAACCAATCATCTCAGCAGCCATCAGCGTTAAAAAGCAAGCTGACGTACCGTTGAATATCCCCGCAAATATACTAGGAGCAGCAGCAGGTAGCGCAACCGTAAATATACTGCGGAGCGTGCTGGCACCGAGTGTGCTTGCGACTTCAAAATAGCTCTTGCGCACGTTCATAATGCCAGAGCTTGTGAGGACTGTTGTAGGGAACCACACTCCAAGCGCAATCAGGAACAGCGATGCGCTAGTAGGTTTCAAGAATACCACCAACGCAATAGGTATCCACGCCGTAGAGGGGATAGGTCCCACCATACGTATAAATGGCATAACCCAGTAGTTGATTCGCTGGCTCCAGCCGATGAGCGTGCCTGTGAGGACGCCTAGAAATGTACCTAAAAAGAACCCACCCAAGAGCAGACGCATTGAATACGCAAGGCATTGCAACAAGAATAACCAGTCTTCGGCAAATACGCCGATAATTCGCTCAGGAGCAGGAAAATATAGGCTAGGAACAACGTTAAATTTAAGCGTAATAACATCATAAAGCCCCAGTAGCAGGAAACCAGCAGCGTATATATCAGCCTTAAATACCAATTTTTCTCGCAACCGCTCCTTAAAGGCACTGACGAGTGCAAGCACACTAAAAACACCTATCAGTATGTATAGCAGGTTGGTGAAATATGCTAGCCTCTTAACAGCATAGTCCTGATATGCGGGCAAAAATGTATGCTCCCCCAATACGATGACAAGGGATACTAATGGTAGCAATACCCGCCATTCAAAAGCAACATCTCCTCTCTTCTGTTCACGAACTACTCGTGCACTGCTAACAACCGCCCTTGTTGCTAATGTAGCCATATAATAACTCTCCTTTTATTTTAATTACATAGTAATCATATTATTTTAATAGGTTATATAGGATTAGTTTTATGGTGTCAAGGTTTTTTTTAAGAAAAATTAACACTTCATATTTCGCTCATATTTAGGGTATATTCTTCGTATATGAACGTAAAGCCTGTTGTTTTAGTGGTTGATGATGAGTTAAAGATACTTGCCCTAGTTAAGGCGTATCTTGAGAGCAGTGGCTTTGAGGTGCTGGGTGCTGCCAGTGGCAAGTCTGCACTCGCAAGCATAGAATCAAACGCTATTGATATATTGCTGCTAGATTTAATGTTGCCCGATGTTATGGGTGAGGATATCTGTCGCAAGGTGCGTGAGAGGTCAGCTCTGCCTATAATAATGATGACCGCTAAAGCTGATGAAGAGAGCATTATAAACGGGCTTGCGCTTGGTGCTGATGACTATATAACAAAGCCGTTCAGCTTAAAGGAGCTTGTCGCCCGCGTCAAGGCAGCTTTGCGGCGTAGCAGTATGACTAAAGCTATCCCCGCGCGTCTGGTATCAGGCTCGCTTGCCCTAGATATTGAAAATAAACAGGCAACACTTGACGGACAGTCCCTAGCACTCACTCGCAATGAGTATGAGATTTTACGGCTCTTTATGACGCACCCTGCTAAGGTATTCACCCGTGATGAGATTATAGATAATATTAAGGGGGAAGATTTTGACGGCTTTGATAGAACTATAGATACGCATATCAAAAACTTGCGACAGAAGATAGCTGATGAGCCGAAGTCGCCTAAGTTTATCCAGACGGTCTATGGTATGGGCTACCGATTTGCGGGGGAACTGGATGATTAGTCTGAAAAAACGCCTTACTATCACATATATTCTATTTATTAGCCTGTCGCTAGTTATATTAACGGTGGCTATCAACATCTTTTCCTCTAAACTATTTGAAAGTTTTGTTAAAGACAGCATTAGCCAGCGCAACGCAGAAATTGTCAGGGCATTTAGTGAAGCCTATGTTCCAGCGAACAATGCGTTTGATTTAGCCACACTAGAAGCTATCGGCATGTTATTCGTCCACGAGGGCTATATCGCTCGCCTAGAGGGAGTAGCGGGTAACATCATTTGGGATGCGCACGATATGGATATGCAGCATTGTCTTGATGTGATGGGCAATATTACGAAAAGAATGGAGATGGGGCACGGCGTTAAGGGGGAACTGCAAAATATAGACTACCCTATCGTGTCAGCAGATAAATTAGTCGGCAGTCTGAATATTACTACCTTTGGACCATATTTCTACACTGAGACGGAGGAGCAGTTCTTAAAATCGCTGAATAGGGTGCTCGCCATTGCCACTGCAGTGCTTGTCGTGCTTAGTGCTACTATATCAATACTGCTGGCGAATAGTATCGCAAACCCTATCAACACGGCTAGCGTTGCGGCGCAAGCGATAGCGGCATTCTACACAGGCGGAACTAAACGTGAGACTCTGAATATACGTATACGAGAAGATTATAAAACTAACGAGCTTTTTGAGCTATCGCATTCTATAAACGAGCTGGCGACACAGCTAGCCGAGATGGAGCGGCGACAAAAACAGCTGACGGCTGATGTTGCCCACGAATTGCGCACACCTCTTGCCTGCTTGCAAGGTAGCATTGAGGCGATGTCAGATGGCGTGCTAGAGCCGACAAAAGAGCTACTAGCAAGCTGCTATGACGAGATAAAGCGACTGTCAAAGCTGGTGGAGGATTTAAGCCTGCTTACTGGGTTGGAATGGGACAAGATTACATTGAATAAGAGTGAATTTGATATGCAAGAACTGTTAAATAACGTGTCGGCGCAATTTGCCGTAGCCGTAAAGAAAAAAGGGCTTGCGCTAAACATTAAAACAAGAAGTATTTTAATATATGGCGACTACGACCGCATAAAACAGGTGATTATAAACCTAGTCTCAAACGCTGTGAAATACACTGACAGCGGGCATATTAGCATTGAAAATTCAGCAGAGTTTATATTTAGAATATCAGATAGTGGTATATGTATTGATGAGGAAAGTCTGCCACATATATTTGAACGGTTTTATCGCGTAGATAAATCGCGCGGGCGTGAAACTGGTGGTTCAGGCATCGGGCTGGCAATAGCATCAGCCATAGTAGTGGCGCACGGCTGGAAACTGACGGCTGAAAGCGAACTGGGCAGGGGAACAACATTTACAATAGTTGAGGGTGTCAACGAAAGCAGGGGAGCATAATTCTCCGCACACAATTTATTCACATTTATATGAAAAAGTATCTATAGTATTTGGAAAGGAGTACGTTATGAGGGAACTATCGTTGAATATAGGCGGAATGAGCTGTATAAACTGCCAAAATAGGATTGAAAAAGCACTTAAGGGCACTGGTGGCGTTGAGTGTGCTGATGTGAATTATGCTGCGGGAGTAGCTACTATCAGCTATGATGGCTGGCAGACAAACCCAGCAAAGCTCAAAGCTGTTATAGAAAAACTTGGCTATGAAATTATAACTAATAAAGCTAAAAAGTCAGAAAAAACAATCTCACAGATTATAGGTTATGGGATAATCATTGTTGCACTTTATATGCTAGCTAGGCAGGTCAGCGTGTCTCCTATAGCGACATCGTTTCCGCTGGCTGAGGCGGGGATGGGCTACGGGGTGTTGTTTGTTATTGGTTTGATTACGTCTGTCCACTGCCTTGCTATGTGTGGCGGAATAAATCTATCACAAACAATCCCGCAAGCGGACGGAAATGGCACCACGCTACTAAAGCCAGCTATATTGTATAATACAGGTCGGGTTGTATCATACACGTTGGTCGGCGGCTTGGTTGGTGCGCTAGGCTCTGTTTTGACTGTATCGGGCAGGTTTCAGGGGGCGGTGCAGATGTTTGCAGGTATTTTTATGGTTATAATGGGGTTGAATATGTTAGGGATGTTCACCGTCCTGCGCCGTTTTAACCTCCGTCTGCCAAGATTTCTGTCTGCAAGGGTTAACACCGCTAAAAGCTCAAGCAAAAGCCCGCTAATTGTAGGTTTATTGAATGGGTTTATGCCCTGTGGTCCTTTACAGGCGATGCAATTATACGCCTTGTCCACCGAAAACCCTATAGCTGGGGCAGCATCAATGTTTATGTTTAGTCTTGGAACGACTCCAGCAATGTTTGCGCTAGGGGTGTTCAGCTCAGCATTAGGTGGACAGTGGACTGCAAAGGCGATGAAAGCTGGTGCAGTGGTGGTTGCAGCACTTGGACTGACGATGTTTTCTAACGGCTGGGGGGTATCTGGCATGGGTGATAGTATTATCCCCAGTGTAGCGGTAGCTGGACAAGCTGACGAGGTGGAACTCGCCGCATATCAGTCTGAGAATACGGGTGGACAACAGGTAGTCCGTTCTAAGCTAGATGGCTGGGGCTATCCTGCTATTACCGTGAAGGCGGGTATCCCCGTGCGATGGATAATAGATGTGCCACAGGGGACTATAAACGGCTGTAATTATAGGATGCTCATCCGTGAGTATGGGATACAGCACCAGTTCAAGGTTGGCGAAAATGTTATAGAGTTCACGCCTAGACAGGCAGGGCGTTTCGCATATACCTGCTGGATGGGTATGATACGCAGCACTATTACGGTTGTTGCGAAATAGGGGAAGTTTCTATGGAATTTTTACAGAGTCATTGGCACTGCATAGTGCCTGTATTGGCAATAGCGGTCGGATTATGGCTGCAAAAAACAAAGGAGAAGTAAGATGAAACGAATTGTGTTTAAGTTTTTAACGCTAACTGTTGTTATATCAACACTTTTAGCTATGAGTGCATGCGGAAAGTTAGACGTTGTAGCTGACGAATCAACAAAGTCTTTTGATAGGTTGTTGGATGTGGCTAACTCGCTGGTGTCAAAGGACGATATGAACGGCGGCTGGACGTTGGCTGCACCAGACGGAGAGGCAAATTTTATCTGGAGCTGGGATTATAGTGCAAGCCCTCAGCACGATGTGATGTTAGCTTTCAATGCGGAGCCGTTCGTAGCAGCAGGGTTAGACCCAGCAAAATTGCCGCAAGACATTACATTTATGGACGTGATGGATACTGGTATGGGCAATAGTCAGAGCATTATGGTAGGCACGAAACTGGGCAAGGAAAAATTTGACGGTAGGGCAACGCCTGCTGTTGCCTATAAGCAGATAATAAAGGAGCACCGTTCTAGCGTAGGTTATCATAGTGCACTGGACCATTATGGCGTGAATCTCGGTGACGGAAACCTCTTTGAATGGGCTAAAGACATTGACACTAATGACAAGGATATTGTTTTTGTGTTAGAACCAGCACCATTTATTGCTGCTGGCGTGAACCCCAACAAGGTTAAAGGCTGGGTGTTCGCAAAGGTAATAGTTGATGACGCAAATGGCAAACCCGTAGAAGTTGATAAGCTACTGAAACCATTTAACCTAAAATAACATGAATTAAATTAATTAATCTGCAACTTTCTGCTTGCAATTTGCAAATACTTGTATTATCCTTATAGACTTCCAAATATTTATTGGAAGTCTATTTTGGACTTTGCTATATGTGGGCAACACCGTGGACGTCATTTTAACGTAATGACGTATTGAGATATATCGGGAGCAAAGCGCAGGAGCTTTAGCGATTTTTTGCTGAAGCGGAATGTTGTTTTGCGAAAAGGAGATTGGTATGGCTAAAGCTGGCAAGAAGTTTCTTGTTGCGGTTTCTGCAGTGGATGGTAACACTTTGTATGGTGCTACTGAGGCTATTGAGTTAGCGAAGAAGGTCGCATTTGCCAAGTTTGACGAGACTCTTGAGCTTGCTGTCAAGCTTGGTGTTGACCCTAGACATGCTGACCAAATGGTTAGGGGTAGTGTTGTTTTGCCGCATGGCACGGGCAAAACTGTGCGTGTGCTTGCTTTTGCTAGGGGCGATAAAGCGAAGGATGCACAAGCTGCTGGGGCTGATGTGGTTGGAGCTGAGGATTTAGTCGCTAAGGTGGAAGGCGGCTGGATGGAGTTTGACAGTGTTGTTGCCACACCTGATATGATGGTTCAGGTGGGCAAGTTAGGGCGTGTGCTGGGTCCCCGCGGGTTAATGCCTAATCCGAAAGTTGGCACAGTGACGAACGATATAGCCAATATCGTGAAACAGGTTAAATCAGGTATGGTTGAGTTTCGCGTTGAAAAGGCTGGTATTGTGCATGTTGGTTTTGGGAAGAAGAGTTTTGATGTAAAGAAGCTCGTTGACAACCTAAAGACTATCATGGATGTTATCGTTAAGGCGAAGCCTACATCTAGTAAAGGCGTTTATGTCCGCTCAGTGGCGATATCTACTACTATGGGACCTGGTATAAGGCTAGATGTGAGCAAGTTGATTAGCGAGCTATAATTTAAGAGGAAAGTTGCAGGTTGTAGAAAGCAGGTTTCCGCTATATAGCGGATGTAAGTCCTGCCTAGACTGGTAAATATACGCCAACCCGCTGCTTGAGGAGATTGGTTTTGAAGAAACAAGAGAAAATTGAGATTAGCAAGGGCGTTGTTGAAGAGATTTCAGGCGCCGAGGGGATAGTGCTCGCAAGCTATAAGGGCATGTCGTTTCCCCAGATGGACGTTGTTCGGCGTGCCATTAAGGGTGGAGGCAACGATTTTCGCGTTGTAAAGAACACACTCTTAAGGAAGGCGTTGAACAGCAGTAAGATAGATAGTTTGGACGAATTTCTAGTGGAATCCACCGTGCTAGTAGTCGTTCGTAAAGATTTTGCCGCTACGGCTAAGACGTTGAAGAAGTTCTCTGGGGACTTCCCGTTTTTAGCTGTGAAAGCGGGCATTATGGATGGAGTGTTCCTTTCAGGTAAGGAAGTGCTCCGCATTGCCGACCTGCCTTCACGTGAACAGCTGCTCGCCCAGCTATTTGCTACCATGGAGGCTCCTTATCAGAACTTCGTGTCGTTGCTTGCCAATATACCGCGGAGTTTCTTGAATGTGCTTAACGCTATCAAGGGCAAGAAGTAAGCGTAAAATTAAGGTTATTACAAGGAGATTATCATGGCTGTTACTAAAGCTGATGTTGTTGAGTTTATTAAAAATATGCCTGTTATTGAATTGGCTAATTTTGTGAAAGAACTGGAAGAAACTTTCGGCGTATCTGCTGCTGCTCCTGTGGCTGCTGTCGCAGTTGCTGCAGGCGGGGCTGCTCCTGCTGTTGAAGAAAAGACTGAGTTTGATGTTGTCCTAAAAGAGGTAGGCGCAAACAAGGTTGCTATTATTAAGGTTGTCCGCGAGGCTACTGGGCTTGGCTTGAAAGAAGCTAAAGCCGTAGTTGATGAGGCACCGAAGCCTATCAAGACTGGCGTTAAGAAAGAAGAAGCTGATAAGATTAAAACTGAAATTGAGAAAGCTGGTGGCAAGGTAGAAGTTAAATAACCAGATATTTTACGGGCACTGCCTTTTGCACTAGTTAGGTGCGGGGCGGTGTCCGTGCGTTTATGGCGATGTTGCATTGTTTATGTGCAGCTAGAGTGTGTTCGTGCGTATTAAATACTTGGGTGAAACGATGGCAGATAATAAAAATAAAAAGAAATCAGTAGCTAGTAAGACACCAGTTAAGAAGCCTGCGACTAAAAAAAATATTGCACTGCCGACAGCAAAGTCTGCTGTTGTTGCAGAGTCTGTGTCTGGTGGCGGTGCCAGTGACGGCTATTCTAGTATTCCTTTGACGATATACTCTGATGTTAAGAGGGCTAATGAGCCTATCACCCGCCATTCGTTTTCAAGAATTCCGAAAACGATAGAACTGCCCGATTTTATTGAGATACAGCGCAATTCATTCAAGGAATTTATGCAAGATGGCGTTCCTGCTGATAGGCGGGCAAGCAAGGGGCTTGAAAAGGTTTTTCAAGAGGTATTCCCCATAAAAGATTTCAATGAGATGTATAGTTTGGAGTATATGGGCTATATTATAGATGAGCCTAAATATACGCCTAATGAGTCTATTGAGCATAACGTTACTTATGCGGCACCTTTGAAGATAAAGGCACGTTTGATTACATATACTGATGATGACGGCAAGAAGCGGCAAAAGGATGTTAAAGAGGACCCGCCTATTTATCTGTGTGACCTGCCTTTGATGACGAAATACGGCACGTTTATTATAAATGGCGTTGAGCGTGTGGTTGTTAGTCAGTTGCATCGCTCGCCCGGCATATTCTTTGAAGTTGAGCATAGCAAGATTACTGACAAAGACGAATACACTGCGCGTATAATACCCTATCGTGGCTCGTGGATAGACTTTGAGTTTGATTCAAAGCCGCTGATGTATATCCGCATAGATAAGAAACGTAAGATACCAGCTACTAGGCTATTAAAGGCGCTTGGTATGACTGAGGAGGATATTCTCGGTGAATACTATGAATCGGAGAAAATTTTAATTACGAAGAATGGTTTTGAGATTGCTTTCAATAAAGATACTGTTTTGAATCGCAAGTTCAGTTCTGATTTAAGGGCTAGTGGTGAAGTGCTGGTAGCAGCAGGCACTCCTATTACCAAGACGCTTGTTCGCAAGCTGGAACGTGCAGCTATTAAACGCATTCCGCTGACAACTGAAGACCTTGTATCTAGTTATTTTGCAACTCAAATAGTTGATGATAAAGGCGAGCTTTTGGCGCAGGCTAATACTGCCGTGACTGAAGAGGTGCTTGACAAATTACGTGAGGCTAGCATCAAGGATTTCAGTGTTTTGATTGTTGATGAGGCTACTACTGGCAAATCTATCCGTGAGACGCTGGAGTTTGACCGCAAGATTATGACCGCTACCGCTGCCAAGATAGATATTATTAAAGCGATTAGACCGGGCGAACCTATCACGGAGGAGTCCGCTAACAGGTATTTTGGCGACCTATTCCGTAATACTAGGAAATACGATATTTCGCCGATTGGCAGGACTAAATTAAACAAGCGGCTCGGTTTGAAGGAGCCTGCAAGTCTCACCACCCTTAGCGATAAGGATATCGTGGAGACTATCAGGCTGTTGGAGCGTGTTCGTATAGGGCAGGATAAGGTTGATGATATAGACCATTTGGGACATAGGCGTGTGCGCTCGGTGGGTGAGCAGTTGCAGAACTCAATACGTGTGGGTATGTTCCGTATGGAAAAGAATGTTAAGGAAAAGATGAGCTTGCGTGATGACAGCAGGAGTGGCACTCCGCAAGATTTGCTTAGCAACTCTAAACATTTATCTGGGGCGATTCGTGAGTTTTTTGGTAGCTATCAGCTATCGCAGTTTATGGACCAAATCAATCCATTGTCGGAGATTACGCACAAGCGGCGACTATCTGCGCTTGGTCCTGGTGGGCTTAATCGTGACAGGGCAGGTTTTGAAGTGCGTGACGTGCATACATCGCACTATGGCAGGCTTTGCCCTATCGAAACGCCAGAAGGTGCGAACATTGGGCTGATTACCTCGTTCACTGCTTATGCTAAGACTGATGAGTATGGGTTTATCACTACGCCGTATCGCAGGGTCATAGATGGCAAGATAGTGCCGAACGAGCCACCTAGATATATGACGGCGATAGATGAAGAGGAGCAGATAGACGGTAAGGATGCGTATATTGCGCAAGCCAATACTATGATAGATAAGCGCAGTGGCGAGATAATGGACAGCCACGTAACAGCACGGCGTATGGGCGAATCGGTTGTGACCGAAAAGACTAATATACAGCTGATGGACGTAGCACCTATGCAGATAGTGTCGGTGTCGGCGGCGTTGATACCATTTTTGGAACACGATGATGCAAATCGTGCGCTTATGGGTTCTAATATGCAGCGTCAGGCGGTGCCGTTAATCAAGACTGATGCGCCTATTGTGGGAACTGGTCTTGAGGGGAAACTTGCTAAGGATTCAGGTTCTGCTGTTGTGTGTGAGCATGATGGCGTAGTTGATTACGTTGATGCTAACAAGATTATTGTTAGGTATGCTGATGATAAGAGTGGTTTCGGGGTAGATATTATAGACCTAGTGAAGTATCGCCGTAGCAATCAGGACACTTGTATTAACTACCGTCCTACGGTGCTACCGGGCGAGCTGGTTAAGAAAGGCGATGCTATTGCTGATGGTGCTGCTACTGATGGTGGTGAGCTGGCACTGGGGCATAATACTGTTGTAGCGTTAATGCCATGGATGGGTTACAACTACGAGGACTCAATACTTATTTCTCAACGTGTGGTAAAGGAGGACGCCTTTACGTCTATACACATTGAGGCTTTTGAGGTAGAGGCTAGGGACACCAAGCTGGGCGAAGAGGAGATTACCCGTGATATACCGAACATCGGCGAGGATGCATTGCGCGACCTTGACGATGGCGGGATAATACGTATAGGAGCCAAGGTTAAAGAGGGCGATATATTGGTCGGCAAGGTCACGCCTAAGGGCGAGACGCAGGCTACACCTGAAGAAAAGCTGTTAAGGGTTATCTTCGGCGATAAAGCGGGCAATGTAAAGGACGCCTCTCTGCGTGTGCCTATTGGCGTTGAGGGGACTGTCATAAAGGTTCAGGTGATGACGACTCGTCGCAATAAGAAAGATGACCGCGCTAATGCTATAGAGGCTGAAGAATATGAACGTATAGAGGCAGATTTAGTACTGGAGAAGCGCGCGCTCTTGAATGCGCGTAACGAAGCCGTTGCGTGCTGGCTTGTGGGCAAGAAGCTTTCAGGTGAAAAGGGTGTTATTACCGCTGATATGTTGCGTGGCAAGAGTTTCAGCGAACTGTCGTCTATGAATGTTGATAACAAGTCAGTGTTTATGGCATTTATGAAACGTGTGAATGATACTTATGAGAAAGATGTAAGGCGTGCTGAGGACAGGCGGGACAACAGGAAAGAAAAGGTTGAAAAGAGCGATGAGATGATAGCGGGTGCTATGAAGTCGCTGAAGGTAGTGTTGAAGTCTGTTCGTGTGCATATCGCCATAAAGCGCAAATTGTCTGTGGGCGATAAGATGGCAGGCAGACATGGCAATAAGGGCGTTGTTTCACGGATATTGCCTGAGGAAGATATGCCGTATCTGCCAGATGGCAGAGCTGTTGATATAGTGTTAAACCCGTTGTCAATCCCTAGCCGTATGAATGTGGGGCAGGTGTTGGAGATGCATTTAGGCATTGCTTCAAAGATGCTTGGCAGGCATGTGGCGACAGAGGTATTTGATGGGGCTAGAGAAGAGGACATTAGGGCGTGGATGGGTGAAGCGCGTGCTACTGACGAGGGAAGTTGGTTGCATGAAGATGGACAGACGATTCTCTATGATGGGCGCACGGGCGAGCCGTTTGACCAAGAGGTGACGGTCGGCGTTATGTATATGTTGAAGCTGAATCACCTTGTTGATACTAAGTTGCACGCTCGTTCTACTGGTCCGTATGCGCTAATAACGCAACAGCCTTTAGGTGGCAAGGCGAAGTTTGGCGGGCAAAGGTTCGGTGAAATGGAAGTTTGGGCACTTTATGCTTATGGTGCTGCACATGTATTGCAGGAGATGTTGACTGTTAAATCAGACGATACGGATGGGCGCACAGATGTGTTTCAGGCTATAGTAAATGGTACGTATAGTTTTGAGGCTAATATGCCGGAATCGTTTAATGTATTGATGAAAGAACTACGCGGGCTTGGGCTTGACGTAGATAAGGACAACAAGGCGATAGCGGGGGAATAATAATGGCTGTAGCAACTAGGGGTCAAGGTCAGTTACTAAAAAAGGGCAGGACTAATCAGGCTGATGCTTTTAAGGCTATGCGTATTAGGATAGCAAGTCCTGATAAGATACGTAAGTGGTCGCATGGCGAAATTACGAAACCTGAAACTATAAACTACCGCACGTTCAAGCCTGAGCGGGACGGATTGTTTTGCGCCAAGATTTTTGGTCCTGTGAAGGACTGGGAATGTTTGTGTGGCAAATATAAGCGTATGAAGCATCGTGGCGTAGTCTGCGAAAAGTGTGGTGTTGAAGTTATTGAATCTAGTGTGCGTCGTGAGCGTATGGGGCATATAGAGCTTGCTTCACCGGTGGCTCATATATGGTTCTTCAAGAACACGCCGTCTCCTATGGGTTATCTGCTTGATATGTCGGTGAAAGACTTAGAGCGTGTCATATACTTTGAATCTTGGGTTGTGATAGACCCTAAAGAGACTGACCTTAAAAAGCATCAGATATTGACCGATGATAATTACCGCAAGGCGCAGGAAGATTTTGGTTTGACAGGTTTCGTGGCTGGTATGGGTGCTGAAGCTATCAAGGAACTGTTAAAGAACCTTGACATCAATATGCTTGAAGTTGAGTTGCGGGAAGAGATTAAGAGCACCACATCAGTGCAGAAGAAGTTAAAGCTGTCTAAGCGTCTGCGCGTAGTCAATGCACTTGCTAACGACAGGCTACATGATGCTGAGAATGGCAATAAGCCTGATTGGATGATATTGGATGTGTTACCTGTGATACCGCCTGAGTTGCGTCCGTTGGTGCAGCTAGATGGTGGCAGTTTTGCCAAGAGTGATTTGAATGATTTATACCGCAACGTTATCAATTGCAATAATAGGTTGCGTAAATGGCTAGACCGCTCAACACCCGATATTATATTGCGCAATGAGAAACGCATATTGCAACGTGCGGTGGATTCTCTCTTTGACAACACTAAGCGTGGCATGGGCAAGACGGCTAGGGCGAATGACAGGCACACGTTGAAATCGCTCTCTGAGATAATAAAGGGCAAGCAGGGGCGGTTCCGTCAGAACTTGCTCGGCAAGCGTGTTGACTATTCAGGGCGTTCGGTTATTGTTGCGGGACCTCATTTGAAGATGCACCAGTGTGGGATACCAAAGACTATGGCGTTGGAGTTATTTAAGCCATTTGTTTATTATAAACTGGAAAAGGAGCTTGGTTTAGTCCAAACGATTAAACAGGCTAAGCGTATGGTTGACGAGCGTGCGCCAGAGGTGTGGGGTGTGCTGGAAGAGGTTATCAAGGAGCACCCTGTTATGTTGAATCGTGCGCCTACGTTGCACAGGCTTGGCATACAAGCATTTGAACCGCAGTTAGTTGAGGGGAAAGCGATACAATTGCATCCATTGGTTTGCCCTGCGTTCAATGCCGACTTTGACGGCGACCAGATGGCTGTGCATGTGCCGCTATCTATGGAGGCGCAGTTAGAGGCGAGGACGCTTATGTTATCGTCTTATAATATCTTATCGCCTGCGAGCGGTAATGCATTGGCTGTGCCTACGCAAGATATGGTGCTTGGCGTGTATTATCTGACACGGGAGATGAGGAATGCTAATGGGTCGGGCAAGAGTTATAGTTCGCCTGAAGAGGTGGTGATAGCTCATGACCATGGCAAGCTCTCACTGCAAGCGGTTATCAAGGTGCGCATGGAGATTGACGGCGTGCATCAGCTTATTGAAACGACACCGGGCAGGATTATTATAGGGAAGATATTGCCTGATGGCATTAGTTTTCATGAAGTAAATAAAGTGTTAGGCAAGAAAGATATAGGCAAGCTGGTGAATACTGTTAGTATCAAGCTGGGTAGCTATGATTGCGCGCAGTTTTTAGATGACTTAAAAGATTTAGGGTTTAAGTATTCTACGCAAGCGGGCTATTCTATATGTTTAGATGACGTATTAGTGCCTGTTGATAAGGATAAGATAGTTGAGGACACCTATAAGGATGTTCATAGCATTGAATTGAGCTATCGTGAGGGTGCTTTGACGGCGGAGGAGAAACACAATCAGTTGGTTGAAAAGTGGAATACTGCCAACACTAAGATAACGACTGCGCTTATGAACACTATTAAAGCTCGTGGCGGTGATGCATCTAAGACTAGCAAGCGTGATAAATGGTATAATCCGATATATGTGTTTGCCGATAGTGGTGCGCGTGGCTCTCAGTCGCAGATTTCGCAGCTGGGAGGTATGCGTGGGCTAATGTCAGACCCTAGTGGTAATATTATTGAAGCACCTGTGACGTCAAACTTCCGCGAGGGGCTGACGGTGCTAGAATACTTTGACTCCACGCACGGTGCGCGCAAGGGGCTGATTGATACGGCGTTAAAGACGGCGAATGCTGGTTATCTAACGCGTAGGCTGGTGGATGTGGCGCAAGATGTTATTATCAGTGAAGAAGATTGCGGCACCATACGTGGGCGTGATGTGACGGCACAGTTGAAGGATGGCAAGGTTGAGGTTAGTCTGGCGGATGGCATTCGTGGCAGGTTCACTGCAGGCGATGTATTGCACCCTGAAACTGGGGCTGTGGTAGTGGCTGATAATGTGATGCTCGGCGATGATGAGATAAATGCGATAGAGAAAGCTGCTGTGGATAAGGTTTGCGTGCGGTCGGTGCTTACTTGTGATACTGAATTTGGTGTTTGCAGGCACTGTTATGGAATGGACCTTTCTACGCGCAGGTTGATAGAGGTAGGTGTTGCGGTGGGGACTATTGCGGCACAGTCTATCGGTGAGCCGGGCACGCAGCTGACGATGAGGACGTTCCACCAAGGTGGTATTGCCAGCACAAGTAATGCGGTGTCAAGTCTGAGTGCTAAGCTTGGTGGCGATGTTGAGCTAGCAAATGTGCGCACAGCTAAGCGTGGGGACGATTTTGTTGTGTTAAATCGTAATGGTAATATACGTATAAAGGATGCCAGTGGCAAGGTAGTTGACGAACAGAGTCTGAAGCGTGGCTCTAAGCTATTGGTAGCGGATGGCACAAAAGTAGGCGTTGGTGTTAAGTTAGCCGAGTGGGACCCGTATGTTGATGATATGATGAGCGAGGTAGCTGGCGTTGTTAGCTATAGTGACTTGGTGTGGGGCGAAACCTTTAAGGAGGAGACTGACCCGACCACGCACATCACGCAGAAGATAGTTACTATGCCTAGTGCTGTCAATAAGGAGCGCAATAGGAAGGGTGTTGAGGGCGGTAGTAGCAAGAAACGTAATCCGCGCATATTGGTTAAAGATGCTAATGGCAATGAGCTTGGTAGCTATCCGTTGCCGCAGGGGTCTATTCTATCGGTTGAGAATGGGGCTGATGTTGAGGCAGGCGATGTTTTAGCGAAGATATTGAGGACGCAGAAGAATGTGGATATTACTACGGGCTTATCGCGTGTTATTGAGATATTTGAAGCGCGCCGTCCGAAAGAGCCGTCTATGTTGGCAGAAATTAGTGGTGCTGTTCACATTGAGAACAAGCAAGGCTATGATGAGCTGACTATTGCCAATGAGTTTGGCGAGAAGCAGGAGTATAAGATTGCGGCGCGCAGGTCTAAGGACCGTGATAAGGACGAGCAGAAGTATAAGAGAATTGCGGCGCAAAGGTATTTGAATGTGCGTGATGGCGATATTATAAAGGCGGGTGAGCCGCTGGTTGATGGGCAGGACGACCCAGTGGATATATTGCGTATTCGGGGGCAACAGGCGTTGTGGGATTATATGTTGCAAGAGATACAGGCGGTATATCGTGGGCAGGGTGTGCCTATTAACGATAAGCATATTGAGGTGATTGTGCGTCAGATGTTGCGCAAGGTGCGTGTGGACGATGAGGGGGAATCTAAGGAATTTTTACCGCAAGAAGAGGTCTATAGGAGACGGTTTGACGAGGAGGTCAACAAACTAGGGCATGATGGCAAGCAAGCTCCGAGAGGCAAGTTGATAGTGCAGGGGATAACGAAGGCTGCGGTCAACACTGAAAGTTTTATTTCAGCGGCATCGTTTCAGGAGACGTCTAAGGTGTTGACTAGTGCGGCTTGTTCGGGCAAGGTTGACTATCTGCGGGGGCTGAAAGAGAATGTCATTATGGGCAGACTAATACCTGCTGGCACTGGTAGCAAGCATTTGTTAGCGGAGCGTTTCCGTTTCCAAGATGACAGGAAACGTGTATATGAAGATAAACCAGAGGACGCTACAGCAGAGTTAGCAGAAACTAACTAAATGGAGTTAAAATGAGTTTGTTTAATAAGTTTGTAGATGAACTGGATAAGAGCAGAGTGTTAAAGGCTTGTGTGTATGCCTTGGCGTTTGCTGTTATACTAGCGCCACTGGAAAAGCTGATAACGTATGTGCGTTTTTTTGACCAGTTCAACGCTACGTATCTTATGGCAGTGACGTATAAACTGCATCATCTGCTATTTTTAGCTGTTGTATTTGCAGTATTACTTTATTTTCCAAAGCTAAGCAAGCTTACCTTTGCTCTGTTGTCAGCCCTGTGTCTGCTTTCTTTGTTGGAGCTTGGTCTATTGTCAAAGGGGCTTTCTGAACTTAACGGCGACTTTAATAGCTGGGCTTTACCATCAAGGCGTGTCTGGGATAGTTTGATATGGCTAGCGGCGATTTGTGGAGCTGTATATTTTCGGAAAATATTATGTCAGTATGCTAAGTATGTCGTTATAGGGCTATTTATCTACGGGTTGACTTGTCTTGCAGACGCCTTTTTCGTCGCTTTACGGATGCCCGTTGCGCAAGTAACGAACGTATCGCAAGCTTATGCGTATAAGCAAGTCAAGTTGCACAAACAGAATAACGTATTTATGTTTTTAGTTGACGCTACATCTTCTGAGGTAACGGAAGATGTGTTTAGCAGAAATCCAGAGCTTGCCGCTAAGTTTAGCGGGTTTATACAATTTACGAATAATATTGGCACGGGGGGGGGGACGATGCATGCTGTGCCGTCAATAATGACTGGATTATTTGACGATGTTCCACACTCTGAAATTCATAAGGCTCGCATATTAAATGAGGACGAGTCGCTTTTGAATTATTTTAATAAGCTAAATTACAAATGGATGTTTATTTCTAAGGGGTTATATCTATTCTTTGCTCCCCATAACCCGTCTGACGATTTTGCCGACAATAAGAAGTCTTTATATACTAATGGATTTCTAAATATCAGGCTTGATAGGCTCACAAACGTTATGCGTGCACCATATTTGTTTAAGCAAAAAGCTATTCTTCACTACTCATCTAGGCGTTATGCTGACTATAGCGATAATGGTATAGATTTCAGCAATATAAGCAGAAAATATCCGCAAAATGATACGTTAGACGAAGTTCGCTATATGCTAGAAACGGCAGGGATGTCAGAACAGCCTACATTTCAGTATCATCACTTCAACGGTGGACACGTTCCGCTAATAACAAATATTGATTGTTCTGCTGATGATAAACATCCTAAAGCATACACTTATGAAAATTACTATTATCAAGCTCGTTGTGCACTAAAAGGCGTGGCAGATATTTTGCAGGTTCTAAAGAATAGGGGACTATATGATAATGCGACAATACTTATGCTTGCTGACCATAGTATGAACATTAAAAGTAAATCTAGGGGAGACTTGGAAGAGCTTAATGGCTACCCGTTTTTAGCATTTAAGCCCCGCGGTGCTGACGGGGGCGTAGTAAATGATAATACTCCTATCAGCAATATCAATGTAAATAAGTTCTTGAAAGAATACGTTGGGTCTGGTTTTAGTATGAGCCGTGAGCAGATTGCCACATCATTACGTCAAGATGTTCGTAAGTTAGTAGTTAATGCTGGAACAGCTTACGGTAAACGGAATGGGGTATATTTAACAGATGCAAATTACAAAACAACAAAAATATCAGACAATCCAATTGCTGAGGGAAGAACCTTGAAACCGCTTGTGGCTGGCATCAAATATGAATTGTGGGATACACACCAGCCACCAGTAGATTTAGAATATGAAACGGTAGCCTCTAATTGGCAGGTATATACAGTATACGATGATGCATATATTAAGTTTAGAGTGTCATCCTCTAATACCAAGTACTCGCTGACTCTTGCCTTAAACGTACTGGGCTATCTTGATGGTGAAAGTAAGTTTGGTGCCACTGGAGCTGGTATTCTAACGGTGTCATCTGAGTTGGAGTCTATAAGTCAGCCGTTTGAACGGGCATCTGATGACCCTGTAATGGGAAAAGGAAGGATTCCGTATCCACTTACATATCAGCTACCAATCCAGTCTGACAAGGATGGTCTAGTGACTATAAAGTTACGTAATGATGCTGGTAGGTATGTGATGCTGTTAATGCTCAAGCTGACGAAACAATAACTGGCTAATCTATAGTTTTGGGTATTATGCGGACATTTATCTGCTTGGTTTTGTCTTTTACATTGGGGGCGACTTTTATGGGAGCATCTGCATCGGCGGTTGTAGCGGAGCATGGCGAGGGCTTTACTAACGGCGTGCGGTTTTACAGTGTTCAACGTAGCTACACTGCGACTACATCTATTGCGGTGTTTATAAAGGGCGGCATATTCCGTGAGACAGCGGCGAACAGTGGCATAGGTGCACTGGCGATGAACGTATGGGCTAAGGGTGGCAAGCTATTAGAGTTGTTAGAGGGTATCGGCGGACATATTGATGCAACTAGCAGTTTGCCCGACTTCCATGTAATACTGCTATCAGTGCCGACCGATACGCTGTCGTCTGTGCTACCCGAGTTTAAGAAACAACTATTAGAGCCAGAGATTACGAGCAAGCTGTTTAATAAAGAGAAAGATTTGTTATTGCGCGCTATTGAAGCTATGGAGGATGACCCGAACTCTGTCGCCTTTGATAAATTTATGGAGACGACTTATGGTAGCCACCCGTATGCACTGCACCCCACAACCAAGAGCGTATCTAAACTGAAACTTGGAGATGTAGAACGGCACTTAAAAGGTATCCTAACAGGTGCTGATATGGTGGTAGCTGTGTCAGGCAGGTATAGCGTGGCGCAGTTGAATGAGATGAAGGCTATATTTAAGCAAGTTCCCGCTGGTGTTAAGTGTAATGTTAGTTTAGACAATGCGTCTATTGTGGAGGTTGCCCGCAGGGAGGGCACCGATTCGCGTATCCAGCAGGCGAAGGTTTTTTTGGCATACACTGCGCCGTCAGCGTCTAGTGAGGACTACGTCTATGCTAAAATTATCAGCGATTTGTTGGGCGGGGGGATGAGTTCGCCGTATTTCTCTACATTGCGCAAGAACAAGGGTTATGCATATTCGGTTGGGATGATGTATCCGTCGCGGCTGGCTGATTCGCGTATGATAGGGCATATTGGTTTGCAGGTGGAGAATATTGAGGATGCGATTAAGACTATGCAGCAGTTGAATGCTGGCTTTGCAGACAAATTGAAAGCAAGTGAATTAGCGGCTGCGAAAAACCATATAGTTGGCGAGCGTATTATGGATATGGAGGCAAATGCGCGCTCTGCATGGTTTGCGGCATTCTATGAGTCGTTAGGGCTAGGGTTTGACTATTCCGATGCGTATATTAAAGCTGTGCGGGCTGCCAAGATAGCAGATATAAAGCGGGTCGGCAAAAACATATTTGGCGAAAAACACACGATATTTATATTAAGCCCAAGCAAAAAGTAGGGAAAAAACTAAGTATGGAGTGGCTGAGCAAAAAATAGCTGTTATGTAATTGTCTTTATTTGTCCTGTAACAATTCTATGTCTTTCAGCAACTGTTCGTCTTGTGGCACTTCGGTAAGTCCTTCTTGAACTACCTGTTTTGCAGCGAGAAAATCCCTGCTGTTGTATAGTTTGACGAATTTATTGTGGTATTCTACGCCGATGTTATGTTTTGCGGTATCAAGCAATTTTTTGTATGGCGGGTAGTCGGGGTATAGTTTTGTTGCTTGCTCTGTCCATGCGATAGCTGCCCGTTCTCTGCCACTGTTTAGCAGAAATACACCATAGTTATACACACGGACAGCGGCATCGTTATCAGCATCTATAAATAGTGGTGATGATATAGGGTTTGCCCGCCCTTTTAGCAGGGTTGCCCTGTCAATAGCCAGTGGTATTACCTCATCGTGGCTACCTTGATTAGCGTCTGCAAGGCGGTTGGACATAATAAGAGATATAAGCTCTAGGGGGCTAATATCGCGCCTATCGTGGTAGTTGCCTTGTGGCACGTAGGCAAAACCGGTGCTAGAGCCAAACTCGTCCTTAAACTCTTTTTTACTGCCGGGGTCAAATCCGTATCGGTTAGTTGTCTCCACGTCTATAGCCTGTCCACCAGCCAGGACGCTGATAAATGCGTGGTCTTTTGTGATGACGCCAACAGTTTGAATGCCTGCGGCTTGTGTTAACAGCATATACAGGTTAGCGGACGATACGCAGTTGTATGTGCCTGTGGCGAGTAGCACGTCAAGGCGTGTTTGTTTAGGTTCGTAAGTTTTTAAGAATTTATTGTGTATGTATCGCAGTATGAACTCTGCCTGTGTTTTCTGGTCGTTTTGTGGCAGGGCGGGGAGTAGTTCATGCACAGCATTTTCTATGGTGGCAGTGTAGGCGAGTATCTCTTGTTCGTTTATAGTGCGTCCGCCAGTTTGCGATGCCCAGATGGACATCTTGGCATAATCTTGCCATGTGTACTTGTAGTTAGGCTTAACGAGTGAGGCGATGTAAGGGCTGGTATTGCGCGGGAAACTATAGTTGGACTGTTCCTGCTCCTGTGCCAGTACCTGCCCACAGGGGATAGCTAGTAGCAGTGATAGGGTGGCAAGTAGGCTTAATAGCCCTATTAACCCGCGTAAATATGTCAATACATTTTTCATACATATCTTATACTTCTTTTATATTGAACAGTCAAGGGGGTTCACCTGTTTGCTCAACTTGAAAGAGAATCTCCCCAGAAAAAAGGGGAGGGGCGTGTAGAATATTTACAGCACTACAACTGGTAAATAGATTAGGTGGAAAAATGGGGACTATATACTTGACTGGACTAGAGAAATGCTGTGTGCTCGCAAAGACAGTTTTTCCTCCCCCGCCAAGGTGGAGGGAAGACTCCTTAACTTGTGCAATTACATTTTCCACTTTCCCCTTGACACCCTCTTAATTTTTATTGCACAATGCCCAACTAATAATATTTAAGGAGTATTTGACGTGATGTCACTAACACACACACACACACACACAGCAAGAATTATGCCAGTCTAGGCTCTCACGAGTCAGTTTCTTATGGGCTAGTAGTCTCCCACAATCTAAACAATTTAATTTCGCTAGCACAAGTGCCAGTGCTAGCGCAAGTGCAGGTGCGCTATGAATAGCATTCATAGTAATAGCACGGCACATAAAAAGTTCAATAGTTTTGATAACGTGCTAGTGCATTTTAGGGATATTAGTTTATCAGAGCGAGACAAGGGCACTCGTTTTGAGCTTTTAATAAAGGGGTTTCTTAAAACCTACCGCGTCTATGAGGGGATGTTCAAGGATATTTGGCTATGGGACGAGTTCCCTTATAGGGGTAGCATTAGCAACGTTGATACGGGTATAGATTTAGTCGCACTTACATTTGATGGTGATTACTGGGCGATTCAGTGTAAATGCTATGATGAAAAGACAGAAATAACTAAAGCGGCTGTTGATAGCTTTATATCCGCTTCGGGTAAAGAGTTCACCGATGACAATGGCGTTAAGGTTCGTTTTGCTCAGCGCTTCTGGATAAGCACTACTAATAAGTTCTCTTCCCATGCGGATGAAGCCATAGCAGGGCAACAGCCTGCTTTTATACGTCTAAGCCTGCGAGAGCTACAAGACGCCAATGTGGACTGGCAGGTTTTATTAGAGGGGAAGTCGGGCGTTGTAGCACGTCTTCCTAAAAAAGGGACTCGCCCCCACCAGCGGACAGCTATTGACAACGCCCACAAATACTTTGCTAATATTGCTAATGCTACTGGTGCTGGCAAAAGAGGCAAGCTGATAATGGCTTGTGGCACGGGCAAAACATTTACATCGCTAAAGATAGCAGAAAAGGAACTGCCGAATGGTGGCTTTGTTCTGTTTTTAGTGCCGTCTATAGCCCTATTGGGGCAGACGCTACGTGAATGGAAAGTTGATGCAGAGCTTGCTATCAAAGCAATCTGCGTATGCTCTGACGCTACCGTGTCAAAAAAGAAGTTTAGCGATGAAGACACGGGCTTTAAGCTAGAGGATTTAGCATACCCCGCTAATACCGATGCCGCTAGTGTAGCAAAACAACTAAAAGAGGCTAAAAAAGCAGTCGGCAAAGAGATGACTGTTGTGTTCTCTACCTATCACTCTATCGGGGTTGTTTCAGAGGCACAAAAGCAAGCAGATTTAACCTTTGATTTGATTATCTGTGATGAGGCACACCGCACAACGGGGCATAAACAGGAAGGTGACGATAGCCATGCATTTGTAATGGTGCATGACAACGCTATTATTAAAGGGCATAAACGGCTATATATGACTGCTACGCCCCGCATTTACGGAGAGGGTGCGCAGAAACAGGCAGAAGAAAAGAACCTCGTGCTCTATTCTATGGACGATGAAAAGCTGTTCGGGAAAGAAATCTATCGGCTAGGTTTTGGTGAGGCGGTGGATAATGGGCTATTGTCTGACTACAAGGTGCTAGTGTTTTCTGTGAATGAGAAAGACTTGCCAGCTACTCTACGTAGTGAACTAGTGGCGGGGAGTGATGGCGCAATAGCAACTGACGATATAGACAAGCTAGGGGGCTGTGTGCGCGCATTGTCTAAAAAGATTACAACAAATATTCTTATTGACGACAAGCAGACTGATGATGACTCTAATGAGTTTAACAAGCCTATGCGTAAGGCTGTGGCATTCTGTCAGAATATAAAGACTTCTAGGGCTATCCAGAACTCATTTAACAAGATAAATGAGTATTTTAAGAAAGAAATTCGTGGTAACAACGAGCTAGTGAATGTGCATGCAACCCACATAGACGGGGGAATGAATGCATCCGAACGTGACTCCGAACTAGACTGGCTCAGGGAAGAGCAAGATGACGAATGCCGTGTTGTTTGCAACGTCCGCTGTCTGTCAGAGGGGGTGGACGTGCCTAGCCTTGACGCAGTGCTATTCTTATCGGCTAAAAACTCCCCCATAGAGGTGGTGCAGTCAGTCGGTAGGGTAATGAGAAAAGCAGAGGGCAAGAAATATGGCTATATAATTATCCCCGTAGTGTTCCCCTCTGATACAACACCAGAGGATGCGTTGAATGAAGACTCTAACCGATACCGTGTGGTGTGGACTGTCCTGAACGCACTGCGGGCGCACGATGACAGATTTGACTCTATCGTCAACATGCTATCATTAGGCAAACGTGATGGGCATATAACGGTAGGTGGAACGGATACGACCCTTGTGGATACGACCCTTGACCCTGACGAGGTGACAGATAAGTGGAAGTTTGCCGACTATCTAACCGCCCGCATTGTGGAAAAGGTTGGCAATAAACGTTACTGGGAAGACTGGGCAAAGGACGTTGCCAAGATAGCGGATAACTACAAGGTGCGTATAAATGAGTTGCTAGCGGGGCAGGGGCAGCACAGGGCAGCTTTTGAGAAGTTTTTAGAAAATATGCGCACCGCTATAAATCCGTCTTTAACGGAGGCAGGTTTGGTGGAGATGTTAGCACAGCACCTTATCAGCAAGCCAGTGTTTGAGGCGTTGTTTGAGGACTATGCATTTGTTAAGAATAACCCTGTATCTAAGTCATTACAAAAGATGATTGAGCGGTTAGAGGGTGCGGATGTCAATAAAGACAATGAGGATAATATAAAGCTCACTCGGTTTTATGAATCAGTCAAGCAACGTGTGGCGGGGCTGACGAGTGCAGAGGATAGGCAAAAGGTTATCATAGAACTATATGACAAGTTCTTTAAGGTGGCTATGCCTAAAATACAAGACAAACTAGGCATAGTCTATACACCAGTAGAGGTGGTGGATTTTATCAATAGCTCTGTGGCAAAGGTTTTAGAGCGGGATTTTGGCAGGACGTTGTCAGACGAACAGGTGCATATTTTAGACCCGTTCACAGGCACGGGCACATTCATAGCTAGGCTGATACAAACAGGGCTGATAGACAAAGACGCACTAAAGCGCAAATATCAGCAGGAGTTGCATGCTAATGAACTTGTGCTACTGGCTTACTACATAGCAACAATCAATATAGAAAATGCCTTTCACGCTACTATGTGGGGGGCTGGCAGTGACGACAGAAGTGCTGATAACAATGCAGGCTATGCAGGTTATGCGGGTATGCGCTATATCCCCTTTGAGGGAATCTGCTGGACAGATACATTCCAAATGGGGGAAACTTATGAAAAGCACGAAACGAACGAGGAGAACTCTGAACGCATAACAAAGCAACAGAAAGCCCCTATAAATGTAATTATCGGCAACCCACCCTACTCAGTAGGACAGAAAAGTGCGAATGATGACACTAAAAATCAAAAATACCCTAAACTGGACTCACGTATAACAGAAACTTATGCAAAAAGTGGCACGGCTAGTAATAAAAACAAACTATCTGATAGTTATATAAAAGCCTTTCGCTGGGCTACTGATAGGCTTGTGACTAATGGCTCTGGTGGTGGCGTTATTGCCTTTATCACTAATAGTGGCTGGATAGACGGCACATCTATGGACGGCTTTCGTAAGTGCCTAACAGAAGACTTTAACGCCATATATATCTTTAACCTGCGCGGTGGTATTCGGGGCAAGTCAGGTGACACAGCAAAGCGGGAAGGGGAGAATGTTTTTGATATAATGGCGGGTGTTGCTATCGTGGTGCTGGTGCGGGGTGGACAGGCGGGCGAAAGCAAAGGATGTGCTATTCATTATAAGCAAATGGACGATTACCTAAAGAAAGCTGACAAATTAAAGCTCTTAAAGGAACTAAATGATATTACTAGTGCGGACATTGCTTGGCAGGAAATCACCCCAAACAAAGAGGGCGACTGGCTAAACCAACG